>JAQXFL010000126.1 GCA_029250345.1 Candidatus Poseidoniaceae archaeon | reverse complement strand
ATCAATGAATGAATACATGATTGAAGTCTCTTCGGGTGATGGTCAATCGACTACTGCTGAAATAACTCCTGCGCTCCTTAACCGTGAGGTTTTGAATTCTGGTGCTCGTATTTCAGAAGTCCTTCGAACTCAAACCTCCGGTGGCGGAAGTACAGCAACGACCTCCACTACGGTTGAAGGTGTGATTGTGGAATCCATCATGGGTCTCTTTGGACCTGGTGAAAGTACTCAAGACAACGGAGAACATTCGATGACCAACCTTGCTCTCACACCCGTTTCGTCTGATTACACCGTTCAACTTCGAGTTAAGAAAGGCAGTTCGACTGAGTACAGTTCTCCGATGATTGAAGTGAACGGTCTCGATGCAACTTGGACCAGTTCCGTCGATGGCGAAAAAAGCGGTAAAACAAACGGTTGGCTTGGCCTTCCTGGGACTGCTATGGATAACTGGGCTGGCGGTAGTGGTGCAACAGAGTTCCTCGACAAAGATTCGTTCTATGACGGTGCAGGATGCTACACCTTTGAAATCGTCATCACCAACGTATTCTACGCAGGTATGAACGATGTTGACTCTGAATCAACGGGGATTACTGTCAGCAGTAACTCTTGGGAACTCAACTTTGATGGCAACAATGATCAACGTTCAATGGATGTTTGTTGAACGACTCAACTCCGAGGCGAACAGTCACTCCCGCTCCCATGGAAGTTTGTTGAATACTCAATCCGAGGCGAACAGTCACTCCCGCCCCATGGGAGTTTGTTGAACGACTCAACTCTGAGGCGAACAATGAATCGCAAGCAATGGGAGTTCACTGAACCACTCAAGAACATGAGGACTTAGTCCTCTTGCACTTCTTCATCTGTGTCCGTGCCATCTTCGGCTTCTGTGTCATCCTCTGTTTCCACATCTTCAGTATCTGCTTCAACAGATATCGCTTCTGGCACATCACCGTAGTTCGAGTCTTTGGATGTCGCACGCAGTGACAGTACTGCACTGGCTCCGATAATGATGAAAGCAAGTATTCCATAGACTACGAGTGGTTGGTCTTCAGTTTCTTCACCAATGTACCATCCTACTTCTTGAGAATCGGCGCCTTCGGTGTTTGTGATGTCCTCCGAAATCGATTTGAGCACATTCGGGATCAATGCTCTGCAATTCAGAACTTGCGGTCCATCTGTATTGGCCCACCAGGATACCGGAAGGTCCTTTTCTTCACCGGGTGCAAGTGTAGTGGTCAGCGATGTCGTATCAGCCAAGTCATCCCCTACGTAGCACCAGATGTTCACAGTGGCAGCGAAGTCGCCAGTATTTCGAACCGTGACCATTGCTCCAATCCTTTTGTTCGCTTCAGCGCTGGTGTCTTCAGTATCAACTGAAACAACTTCGATGTATGGAAGCGGTATGTTGACGACTGCATAAGGCGATTTGGGAGCAGATGTGGTAATCGCAAAATCGCCCCATCCGGATGAAAGTGTCAAAGTAAGTTCAGCATCTTCGGAGTGGTATTCCCCGTTTTGGTCTACCCATTCGACAATTCTTCTCCATTCGCTGCCACCGATGTCAATTTGGCCGTTCGCATCTGTGATGTCATCTCGGGTTGATGCACCGTACCCAATGCCTGTTTGGTGAACGGTGGCGTTTGGAGAGTTCGTTTGAATGATCCGTTGCGAGAGCAAACGAATCCAGGCATCTGTGTTGCCTCCAGTCCCTTGTGAGTTGGTGTAGGATATCTCCGCAAGGTCATGAACGATGATGTCTTCATCGGTACGACTGCCCTGAATGAGACTTGAGTTTACTGAAAGGCTTGAACCGTTTTCAACGTGAATCGGAGCGCTTCCAATCACATCACTCGATTCGATTTCACATACACCTGCACACAATATGTCAGCACCAAATATTGCAGCGTTCTCCATTTGCATGTTCCCAAACACCGTCACCGAAAAGGATGCCTCGCTCCAAGTCAGGCTACCATTCGTTTGATTGATTTCATGAGCGGCAAGAATTGGCATTCCACCGCTACCAGTGTGAAGTGCTTGAACAGATGTAATTTGAATAGGGAAGGCATGATAGATGTAGAAATCAACAACAAGATCGGTACCATCAAGGGGTACTTCAATGGAGACAGAGTCTTGTCCTGCGGCATCTACCGTTTGGTCTCCAACAGTGACATTCATCATTGCGGATGTCGAAACAGTTTCTTCAAAGTTCATCTGAAGCGTCCCAGTCTCAGCAAGGTCGCCAAAGTTCAAATGAAATTGGCTGGTGTTGGTGAGCGTCAATGC
>JAQXFL010000119.1 GCA_029250345.1 Candidatus Poseidoniaceae archaeon | reverse complement strand
CTAACCCGCCTACGATGTAATGAGCTGCGGGGGATATTGGAAGTGGATCCCTTCCTAGTTTCAAACCATGGCGATTGAGGCGTTCTTGAACAGTTGGGAAATGGTCTGCAAGATGTTGCTGGTCTAAGTGGGACGTGACCAGATAAACGTGTTTTTCTCCTGTTTCTTTCAACCGCTGGTCAATTGCTCGAGCGACAATGTCACGTGTAGCCATCGAGCCAAGCGGTGAGTGTTTGAGGGTGAAGGAATAGGAATGCGGCAACAACAAAGAATCGTTTTGGCTTTGGTTTTTCATATCGGTTTGCCATGAGCGAAACCCTTGGTTGTCCAATATGGCTCCTCCTTCGCCACGAACAGCCTCCGTGATGAGAAAGGGGCGGTCAGAGTCAATGGCTAATGCCGTGGGATGGAATTGAATGAACGCCATATCCTTGACCGCAGCACCTGCTCTGTATGCCATTGCTAGCCCATCACCTGTGGCGACAGGAGGGTTGGTCGTTTGCGACCATAACTGGCCCACACCGCCGGTTGCAAGCATCAGTACATCTGCAGGTTCGGTGAACACCGAATTCAGTTCTTGGTCGAGACACCATACGCCAGCGATTCCTTTCTCGGGGTTTTGGTGTTCCCGTTGAATTAAATCCATCGCCAGCGTATTGGGTTTGAGTGTGATGTTGTTGTGCGTGCTCGCAGCGTCATTCAATGCTCGCTCGATCTCTTTTCCTGTTGCATCTTTGGCATGGAGGATTCTACGTTCCGAATGTCCGCCCTCCTTGGCATAATGGAATTCTCCGTTTTCGTCGGTCTCAAACTGGACTCCAATATTGAGTAGGTCTCGTATGCGTTCACCAGATTCCTCGATGACACTCCGAACCACCTGCTCGTCGCACAAACCGTCACCGCTGGTAAGGGTGTCTTTGATGTGAGATTCCAAGCCGGTTCCGTCTGTTTTGTCGAGGATTGCGGCAATTCCACCTTGAGCCCAATTTGTGGATGAATCGATGGGACGTTGTTTGGTGATAACGGTCACGGTATGATCAGCATCAGCCAAGCGTAAAGCAGCAAATAATCCCGCAATTCCACTTCCAATGATGACAATCTTCGCCATACAGCGCCCTCCTTGTTGACGGGTGCATGCTGACACATTTCACCCCATCGGCAGCGAAACGGCTATGTTCAGTCCAGTTCTACAGGTGTCATGGCGAGTATTCGTGACCTCGTCGGTATCCTCTTTGGAATCTCACTTGCTGGTTTTTCGATTGGAAATGCCGGCATGGGTAAAATGGCACCTTATTTCATCGAGGGCGCTCCTCATTCGAAAATGGTCATCACTCGGATGTTTGAGCCACATTGTGCCATTCCAACGATTGAGGCTGAAATTGCGAACGGCGATGAATCGTATTGCCTCCAGGCAACTGGAATGTGGGACGGTATCGATATTCTGTTCTTGTGTCTTGGCTTATTCGTATTGCTTTATGGACGAGTCGGATTTACCCGTGTTGGCCGACGTAGTCAGCGTCGATATCACATTCTTTTCGGAACAGGTGCTGTACTCTTCAGCCTCGCTGTATTGGACCGACTGGAATTTTTACCCAGAGCTGCGAGTTCGACTGGAATTGCTGAATTGATTCCTTTTGCAGTATCACCGTTCATCGTACAATGCCTCATGGCTGCCATCGGTTCATTCCTTATGGCGGGACCCAAATACTGGGAAGCAGAGGGGATCGAACAGGCTCGTAATCGATTGAAGAAGAGAAGAGACGTAGCCGATACATTCCGTGGAACTTTTGGCTCAGTCAAAATGTCACTCAATTCACGGAGTGGGGCGACGCAACGAATTTCTCGCTCGCGTTTGCTCAAGAAAGACTCACAATTGCACATGCGTAGAACCGCCTCAAAAAGTATCAAAGTTTTGGCAACCTGTCCATATTGCAAAGGTGGCGGTTGCGTCGATTGTAACCAAACCGGCACAATGTGATTCTTTTTATCACATTTCCAAGCGTAAAATATACATCTTCGGCTTCCGACGTACCGTCGTCAAAAGCGCATGACTGACCTCTCATTACTCGCATTGTTTAAGACCCGTGGGGAATGGGTGTTGCGGATAAGGTCGAGGCAATATACTTCG
>JAQXFL010000088.1 GCA_029250345.1 Candidatus Poseidoniaceae archaeon | reverse complement strand
CTTTACCGAATTGAACGTATTCAGCGTTGGAACGTGCCATGTAGGCAACAATGATAGCAGGAATCGCAACGATCAGGTTACAAGCTCCAAACATAGGCACCGTTGCAGCACCCAAACTACCCATCAATGCGAGTGAACCCAGAACGATTGCAACGATGGCTATTGTGTTGGGTGAACTGTTTGCAGACAGTGAAATCGGCTGTTGAGCGTATCCTTGCATCACGACTTGCCCTGGAGGTGAACTTACTGTGGAGGATTCCATTTCGTCCATGAACGAATCCAGTTCATCAACTTCATCCGCTCCCCATTCAAACTCTCCCGCGCAATGTGGGCATGCAAACTCGCCCTTTGCATCATCGTCAAGTTCTATTTCTTCCTCACAATGCGGGCAGAGGATCTCAACCATGAGATGTAACTTTTACATCACGATGTTAAACTTTGAGGCGACGAATATTGGATTTGCCTCAGAACTTCAGGGTAGAGCTCTTCGTTTAACAGCCGTTAGCAACTTCCACCAAAAGTTATGCAAGTTGAACCAACATCATCAGCTGCTTCGCCTGCCAAGAATAGGATTTGAATAACTGAGAATACGAATGCTATGATTGTCAAAATGAGAGCCGCATTGGTTACCATCCAACTAATGCGTGCAGCACTTTTCCGCTTTTTTGCATCGGCATCAGGCACACCGACACTGTGTTTTGAGGCGTTTTTAACGCCTGATACATAGATATATGCCGGTATGACGAATAAAATGTAACAAAGACCGCAGTATGGCAAGAGCAGGCTCGCCACCGCACCGAGGAGAACAAGAACCGAAATAATGAGAGCTGGTGTTGGATTTTTGGCATGAGATTGATGGTGGATATACACCACTTGGTTTTGATTTCCATCGTTCAACACATCGGCTATCATGACCTCTTCATCCTCATCGGGCATGCCCCATTCGAATTCGCCCTCACAATACGCACAAGCAAATTCTCCAGCCGCATCGTCATCCAGTTGAATCTCTTCTTCACAATGTGGGCAGAGAATCTCGACCATGCTCTTTCTTTCCGTCTGTTACAGATAAAAGTTCATCCGGCTCATCCAATCAAATGTTCGGTCATGTTCATGAATTGAGCGCACTTGGCTTGGAGCAGTGAGTAACATGAGTATCGCAAAAATAGCCGTTCTTGGAGCCGGACAAATGGGAAATGGTATCACGCAAGTTGCTGCTTGTGCAGGTTACGACGTAACCATGATTGACATCAAACAAGAGTTCGTTGACCGAGGTATTGCTGCTATCGAGAAATCACTCGCCAAGTTGGTTTCCAAAGAACGTATGACTCAAGAAGATGCAGATGCGGCTCGCGGGCGCATTTCACCCTCAGTCGACCGTGCAGATTGTGCAGATTGTGATCTGGTCATCGAAGCAGTTCCAGAAATTCTTGACTTGAAGGTGAGTATTTTCCAAGAATTGGACGGTCTTTGTAAACCCGAAACAATTCTGGCCTCCAACACTTCTTCCATCTCCATTTCGACGATTGCAGATTCAACCAATCGACCTGACAAGGTCATCGGAATGCACTTCATGAATCCAGTTCCAATCATGAAACTTGTAGAAATTATCAACGGTAACAAAACCAGCTCAGAAACCAACGCTGCAGTTATTGAGGCCTCGGCAACGATGGGCAAAACAGCCCTCTCCTGCAATGATTCGCCAGGCTTTGTATCGAACCGCATTTTGTGCCCTATGTTGAATGAAGCGATTCTTACCCTGCAAGAGGGCGTCGCCCAACCCGAGGCAATTGATGGAATCATGAAACTTGGAATGAACCACCCGATTGGTCCTTTAGCACTCTCGGACCTTATCGGTCTCGATACTGTTCTTCACATCATGAATGTGCTTCACGAAGGCATGGGCGACGACAAATATGCGCCTGCTCCTCTTCTCATCCAAATGGTCGAGGAAGGTAAACTCGGACGTAAGTCCGGTCAAGGCTTCTATACCTACTAGGGTGAACTTTTTTGGGACTCAAAGACAAAATTCAGTTTTGGGCGATTCATCGCTTCCTCAACACCGTTGTCAATTCCCCCGAAGTACACATATCAAACCGTAAAGAAGCAGATTTCCGCCTCGACTGGCTTGGTCGAATGGCGGTAATGAGAGCCGGCCTTTCTGGACTGATCTCAGGTTTGTGTGTTGTTGGAATCGCTCTCTTCTTACGAGACTGGGAAGCAGTAGATGGGGTCACAGGTTTTGGGTTCGTTGTTTTGATTACACTGACCAGCAGCATCATGACGGGTCTTGAATTACTCTTTTTGTACCGTGATTCGTTGAGTACTGCAGCCCGAATGGCGAAAATACTGAACATTCCACGTGAAGAGCTTGAGCAGGTCGATTTGGAAAACTCGATTTCGCATTGGTTGATTCATGCAGCCCTCGGCGCTCCTGGCTTCCATGGGACAATGTTTGGCATTGATCCCTTGGCGAAAATCGGCAAGATTGGAATGCTCATACGCAAAGTTCTGAAGAAATTCCGAATCGTTGCCAGTGCAACGGTGTTCAAGATGATTATTCGTCGAATGTGGGTTCGTCTCCTCGGTCGCGTGGCGTTAAGGGCATACGTCGAATTACTTTCTCTACCTGTTTTTGTGGCTCTCAACGCGATTGGTATGAATGCCATGATGCGAGACATGCGTTCACGTTTGGTCGGACATGAATTGACGCCGAAACTTATCGCCCACGCATTTCCAGAAGGTTTAGATTCGATGGATGACGGTTTGAAAAGAGCGCTTCATGAAGGCATGGCGGAGCAAATCACAACGGCTCGTTTCATCCATCCAAATCAGATTCGTGTACTCGATTTACTTGGAGTTAACACGAGCATGCATGCGGTGACGACCGACACCCATCAGCGAAGAGCCAACCGGTTTTTACTGGCGATTTTCTCCATGTCGGGAAAAAACTCACCCCGATGCAGGAAACTCATTCGCTTGCTGGAGAAAGAGATTGGTGCTGAGGAAGTCGCTTGTGTTCGTCAAGAAATTGATGATGCCATCTACGACCTCAAACCATTGCAACGTGCTTGGTTGTAAACTGAGCAGAAAACGAGTCAATACCAAAAACCTCCTCCGGTTCGTGTGTTCATGGCACACTCTCCGTACATCGTTACTGGCGCATCCAAAGGTATCGGTCGCTCAGTTGCAATGCAGATTGCAGAGGCAGGTTTCCCAGTTATCGCAATGGCACGTCAATCCCTCGAACTCGATGAGATTGGCAAACTACTTACTCAAGTTCAACCGGAATCACGCGCCATGGCTTGTGATTTGTCTGACTCTTCAGCGATTAAGACGGTCTGTGACCAAATCTGTGAATCCACTGAATGGATTGCCGGAATCGTTCACAACGCAGGGACGATTCATCCTGTGAAACCCTTGGAAAACGCAACTATTGACGATTGGTCGTTTTCTTTGCGTGTCAACCTCATCGGTGTTCAAGACCTTACTCAACGTCTCATCGGGAAAATGGGTGGTGCTTCTCAATCACGTGTGACAACGATTTCGAGTGGCGCATCGTTGAGGCCAGTAGAGTCATGGTCTGCATATTGCGTATCGAAGGCCGGATTGGACATGTGGACGCGTTGCTTGGCAGCGGAATCAAAAAACAAGAACATCAGCGCCATAGCCGTCGCTCCTGGGATTGTCGATACGGGTATGCAAGTTGCTATACGTTCAGTTTCTCCTGAATTGTTTCCCAGCCATGCTGATTTTGTTTCTCTTCACACCGAAGGCCACCTTGCACAAAGTCCGGACGTAGCTCGACTCCTCTTGCCCCTCATTCTTGAGCAAACGATGGAACAATCAGGGCAACGGTTTGATGTTCGAGACCTTTGATTTCATACAAATAACGAGAGAAGGGTGATAAGCCAGCACCATGACAGCCCGTTTAGAGGGATTCTATGCCAGGTACAGACCGTGTTGAAATTCGAACTTTGAAAGTTGGACGCTTTTGTGTCGTTGATGAAGAAGCGTACAAGATTTTGAGCATCTCGAAGTCCAAGCCAGGTAAGCACGGTTCAGCAAAGGCTCGTCTCGAACTTGTTTCTCTGTTTTCCTCGAAGAAAATCTCTCACGTTGGCACAGTTACCGATAACATCCATGTTCCAATGATCGAAAAGGGCAAGGCCATGGTCACCCACATCGACGGCGAAGAAGTTCACGCAATGAACATGAAAGACCACTCAATGATGATTCTTCCAGTCGATTCCGACATCAGTGTTGAATCCGGTCAAGAAATCCTCTGGATGGAAGCACTTGGTCGATATAAAATCGAACGCTGATTTTGAACGGTTGCCTCTTCAGCGTGAACCTTCACAATTTTCCTTTTGTCCGGTGATGTATTCATAAGCCTAAAGTGTTCATCGACGTCTATGTCCGATGTCGGAACCGCAACTGCGACTGAACCCTTTTCAGTCGATGAAGCAATGAATAACATGAGTGATGCAGACAAAAAGTCTCTGAAAAGTTGGTACTTCTTTGACTGGGCAAACCAGGCTTATGCTCTCACCGTTATGACCGTCATTGCGCCTCAAGTGATGTCTGGATTGTACAACTACGCAACTGGAAAGCAAACTGGTGACGCATTTTACGCACAAGTTTTGACCTTCTCGATGCTTTTCGTCGTCATTACAGCACCTGCTTTGGGAGTTATTGCTGACCGAATGCCAATCAAGAAGAAACTACTCAAGTGGTATACATTGGCTGGTGTTGTCTTTACCGCACTCATGGGTGCTGCTCCGTACTTCGGTTCTGAAGGTTACAAAATTATGGCGGTTATGTACGTCATCGGTACTGTTGGTTTCACCGGTGGAAACGTCATCTACTACTCATTCATGCCGTATCTTGCTGAAAAGCGATGCATGGACCATGTCTCAAGTAAAGGATACGCTTACGGTTTCATGGGAGGCTCGATGCTTCTCATCTTCCATCTGGTTCTGCTTCTTGGTCCGTTCGGATGGGACAGCAACTTCCGTTTGTCTGCAATTTTCGTGACCTCCGCTTTGTGGTGGTGGGGCTTTGGTTACTTGATGTTCAAATGGACTCCTGAGCCGGAAATCCCCTCGAGCATGGAATGGGAAGGTGTTGTCTCCGCTGCTAAGGTTGCTTATGGACAAGTCTTTACCACCTTCAAGGAAATCAAGCGATTCAAGATTCTTGCAATGTATCTTCTCGCATATTTGTTGTTCTATGACGGCGTCAACACCATTGCCAGTATGGCAAGTGCTTACGGTGATTCAGTTCTTAGATTGAGTTTGCAATTGAACATATATTTGCTCCTGACAGTGAACATCGTTGCTATCCCAATGACCTTGTTGTTTGGTAAACTCGCAAACGCGAAAGGAACAAAGTTCGCTTTGATGTTATCTCTCGTCATTTACTGCTGTGTGGCAGTTGTCGCTGCTGGCTTCGCTCCTTTGGAACTCGACCCTACAGTTGATGACAAGGGCGTTGCAGAAGATGCAGAACGCTACGACTTCACGTTCACTTGGAACGAAACAGCCGAAATGTACGAACTTACTACACTCTACGACAAGGGATACGAAGGTTGGATCAGTGAAGAAGGCGCAGGTGACAATGATTTCCGTGATGCATACCAACAATACTTCCCAGAACCTGATTATTCCACAGAATCCGCCACCAGTTCGATTGGAACCGGAATTCTCATGTGTCTTGCTATTCTTGCCATCCTCGGAACATTTGGTGCAGGAATCCTCTACATCCAGAACCTCGAAATGGGTTGGAAGGGAGCATTGCTCGCTTTCCTCTTAGTCGGCTCCGGTCTCATAGCAGTCTCGATGTTGGCAGAAGACCAAGCAGTGACCGAAGATTCAGTACCGATGATTAACGCCGAGAACGCAACAGCGATGGTTGCTGCATTTGACAGTGTGGACGACCACCGATGGGCTATTCTCTTTGTTGGTGGCCCAGAAAGTGGAAACGACGAGATTGGAGATACACACCCTACGAACGTCGACCAAGGTGGATTGGCTGACGGCTACGCCACATGGATGCGCTCAAACGTTTGGAAGCCTCTCGGAATGGGCGTCACTGCACAGTGGATCAGTCTCGGAATGTTTGTCGGTGTCGCAATGGGTGCGGCAGGTGCACAAGCTCGTTCCATGTTCTCCATGCTTATTCCTGAGACACGAACTTCTGAATTCTTCGGATTCTTTGGTTTCCTCGGAAAGTCTGCAGCTATGATTGGAACGTTCCTCTACGCTCTAGCAAGTACTCAATTCGACAGCCGTGTGGCAATTTTAACCATCACTATTGTCATTCTCATGGGTACATTCCTTACGAGTCGAATCGACTTGGAAGAAGGTATGCGAGTTGCTGCTGAAGAAGATCGTTTGGCTCGAGAGAACCCAGACTTTGCAAGCGCACAAATGGACTGAAGTTGGCAACTGTTTGTCTTCCGTCTTTTCGATGCGTAGTTTTATCGAGCGAAGAGCAAAGCGATAGCCATGAAAGCCTTCCAGTTGGTGCAAACATTTGGCTCAGTGGTAGTCATTCTGCTCATGGCTTTGGTCTGGGGAGTTCCACTCGCCCCGACAATCATGTACTTTGATTGGGCTACCGGGTTGTATGATTTCCAAAGCGATTGGCTGAATGCCCTTTGCACGGGTTTGACGTTTTCAAGTGCTGCGATTGTCTACAGTTTTTCACTGCTTGCCTTTTCGGCAATTCTGCAATTTATTCTTCACGTTCGCATCAAAGAGAAAACGGTGGTCCCTTTGGCTTCTTTCAGCACCATTCGTTGGGCTTTTTGCGGGCAAATTCTTCGGTCAACTCAGCCGGTTTTACAGCATTTTGTTCCATCTTTTGTGTCCAACATTTACTACAGAGTGTGCGGTGCTAAGATCGGCAAGAACACGCAAATTAACACGCATCGACTCAATGACCCTTTCCTCATTCGTATCGATGATGATTGCGTCATCGGTGGAGGAGCCACATTCAATGGCCATTTGGTCGAGAAAGGGCAGATGGTTTTCGCACCGATTCACATGCACAAGGGCTCTTTGGTTGGAACGGGTGCTGTTGTTCAGCCAGGTGTCACTGTTGGTGCCGATGCAGTGGTTGCAAGCGAGGCATTGATTCCAAAATACCGCACGATTCCTGCAGGTGAAGTCTGGGGTGGACTCCCTGCTAAACAGATTCGTTCTTCTTCAGCCCGTAACGACTCCTGAGTTCAAACCGTGCTCAATTCTATCACAGAGAACAGCAACCTATTCAAGCGGATTGCTTTACCTCGGTATGTACGCGTAGCGTATCGAGGATGTGTTCAATTTGGGTGTCGAAAAATCTGCATACCGCCAGCCAGTCACCCCACAAGGTCTCAAGGCCATTGAAAAGGGAACTTTGACATGGCTTGACGATGACATGTACAACAATCTGAACACGGGAGTTCTCGAACAATATTTAGAAGAAAAGAACCTCGAAGAGTCGTTTGAAGTGTCACACTGGAGTACACCAAAGGTGTTCTATGGTATCGCAATCGGCGCAGTGTTTTCAGGAGTGACGGCCTATATTGGTCTCAAGCTCGGTCTCGCTATTTCGGCAGCATGGTACATCGCCTATCTTCTGGGCATGGCGCTGAAGTGGTCGCCATCCGAAGTCAACATTGCAACCTCGGCAACCACGGGTGCGACCCACGCTTCGACCGGCTTCATCTTCACTTTCCCTGCAATCTTTTTGCTGGCTTCCGATCCGAAGTACTTCTTAGCAGATGGTCCTCTAATCAGTAACGCAGATACGTTCAACCTCGCTTTCGTTGGCATTGTTGCCAGCATGTTTGCTGGTTTCCTTGGAATCATGTATTTCATCATCTTCCGGAGAGTTTGGTTGGTCGAAGATCCGCTTCCTCTCCCCGGTTTTGAGGCCACGCTCAAGATGCTTGACATCGCTTCTGATGTCAACACCGGTGCTGTAGAACACGCTCGTGATTCACTGAAGACCATCGGATGGTGGACCACCATTACCATGGGAGCGTTGTTCTTGGTCGAATATCCTCTGGTTTGGATGAATGGAAAGAAGTGGGCATTGCTCGACTTCTTGGCTGAAAAGGGACACATTGGCGAATACGGCTTGGCTACTTTTTACTCAAAAGGTAAAATCCACCAGCCCAGTGGAATCGATGAAGCGACCGGTGCATCTCTCAACTACACCGAATGGTCGGAAGGTACAGCTTGGAATCCATTTGCCTACACTTACATCGGTGTGGCTTTGACTCCCTCCATGTTCGCCATTGGATGGTTCATGAAGACGAGAGTTGCGTTCCTTGTTAACCTCGGTACACTTGTCGGTTGGTTCTTCTTGGTACCAGCCGTCGTTTACTTCAACTTCCCAATTTACGATGCTTCCCTCCAATCCAGTATCCCGATTCAAGACTATGCTGCCGGAGGTTCTGCTTCGCTGCAAATGATTGCTTTCTCGAAATCAGTTCGTACCATTGCTATCGGTTCAATTGTCGGTGGCGGTATGTTTGGACTTGCGAAAATGTGGAAGACCTTCGTGAATATCTTTGGCGACATTGGTTCAGCACTCAAGGGCGAAGGCAGTCAAGAATACATGGAAGGTAAGGGATGGTACGAATGGCCACTCAAGCACATTCCGATTTTCATGGGAATCACTTTCCTTGCAATGATCTTGATTTTCACCGTCGGAGGTTTCTCTGTACTCGCTTCACTGGTGTTTGCTACCGTCCTCATTCTCACCACTTTCCTACTCGGTGCAATTGCAGTTCGTGTGATGGGTGAAACCGGAATTGAGCCGGTCTCTGGGACTTCATTCATCGTTCTCTTGATGCTGCTCGGTGTGTTCTTGAACGCACAAGACCTGTTGCAATTGAACACTCAAGACGCAGTTCTCCTCGGTCTTGTCGGAACCACAGTGTTTGGCTCTGCGATCTCTATGTCCGGTACCGTCATCGGTGATTACAAGAACAGTCTCTACATCGGAAACCGTCCATATCACATCTCGAAAGGAAACATCATGGGAGTTATTCCTGGCGCTATTATCGGTGCAGGTGTTGCGATTTTCTTGTCCAAGCAATTGGCAGACGGGACAATCGATTTGATGGCTCCTCAAGCCAATGCATTTGCAACATTCTCAGTGATTTTTGCTGAGCGTGAAGGCGATTTGGTTCTTCTTGGTCTCGGATTCTTACTCGGAATGTTTGTTGAGTGGGGTACGGGTATGGGCACATCATTCGGACTTGGAATGTATCTTGACGTTCCTCACACGCTCCCAATGCTCATCGGCGGTTATTCGCGAGACAAGTGGGAAGAAAAGCGTCTCACGCCGAAAATTGAAGCCATCAAAGAGAAAGATGGTGCTACGGCTGCGGAGAAGCAGCGTGCGTTAATCCTCCTCAGCACATTCATGGTCGCTGCAGGCCTACTTACTGGAGAAGCGTTCTTTGGTACAGAGTCGAGTATTCTCTCGTTCATTGACTCACTGTGGATTTCTACGCCTGACAACGAAACTGGTACATTCTTTGGAATCGAGGAATTCGCCTCATCCACTCAGTGGTACATTGGCCGAATGATTGGATTCATTGGCCTTAATCTGGCTATTGGTGGCGGTATTTACTACCTGTTCAAGCGTGCTGGAGTCATCGGTGGAGAAAGCGTCGATGCCGTTCTTGAGAACTGAGCGTGAGATGCATGACTTCATCTCCCAACACCCCGGTTTGGGTTTGGGGATTGTTGGTTGCTGCAGTATGTGGTGTTTCGAGCGCCGGTGCCTTATTCCAGCATGTTGATGCCGTTCCGCCGTTGTTGAGAGCCTCTTGGCGTCTGCAATTGACAACGATTGTGCTCGCTCCTTTCTTTATTTTTCAATGGCGGCAGCAAGATCTGGTAACGAAGAAAAGAATGTTCGAAAAGAAGACGCTTCTGATTCTAACAGTGAGCAGTTGTGCCCTCGCCCTCCACTTTGGGGCATGGGTTGCCAGTCTTGATGCAACATCACTGACCCATTCTCTGTTGTTCGTCACCGCACACCCGCTCATCATTATCGTGGGTATGGGCGTACTCAGTACGGTTTACATCGGCTTTCGTCAGCCATCTCGTTTGGAAGTTATGGGCGCAATGATTGGATTTTCGGGGGCTGCAGTAACGCTTCTGGATCAAGGCTCTCAACAGGGTGGACATACCGTAACGCTGTGGGGCGATTCGCTGGCTTTTTTTGGCGCAGTGTTTGTCGTTGGCTACATTGTGAGCGGTCGTATCTTGCGGGAGTGGATGCCGATTTTTCTCTACGCTTTCCCAGTAACCTTGTTCGCATCACTCCTGTTGCTACCTGCTTCATGGCTTATGGAGCCAGAATTTGCGACATTCGGTATGGCTGGTTGGACTGATGCTGAATTTTTCCCGTGGTTTTTGGCGTTGGCACTTATTGCAGGATTACTCGGTCACACCGGCCTCAATACCTGCTTGAGGTACATTTCCCCGCTCGTCATCTCAACCAGTGTTACACTTGAACCAGTTCTCGGCTCGCTGATTGGTTGGGCGTTCTTTGATGCGGGTATTCCTGGCCGTTGGACGTGGGTTGGTGGGCCGATTTTGGTACTTGGTGTGCTGATGGTAATCTACGGTGGTGTTGATGTTGAGAATACGAACACTCAAACACACCCGACACCCGGTGAGGAGTAAGGGGATCTCATGTCGGACGACACAGGTTGGATATTGCTTACCAATGATGACGGTATTGAAGCGCCAGGATTTCGACTTCTTGTACAAGCTCTCAACGCTGCAGGTCACAATCTCGTAGCATTCGCTCCGCATGCGAACAATTCTGCTGCTGGCATGAGAATCAACCTTGGCACACCAATGGAACTTCGTAAGCGTGAAGATTTGAACATCGAATGGGGTCTTGATACATCCCTCGGTGAGACCAGACTGTTCGAACTTGAAGGTACACCCTGCGACACAATGATCGTCGCTCTCGATGGTGGTCTTGAACACGCAGTACCGGGAATTCACCCTCGACTGGTCGTTTCCGGAGTCAATCTTGGGCCAAACATGTCGCAAGATTCGTACCACAGCGGTACGATGGGGGCAGCTCGTGAAGCTGGGCTGTACGGAATGCCTGCAATTGCGTCTTCATTCACATCGTTTGAGCCTGAAGGTATGGAATCCTCGATTAAGGCGACGGTCGAACTCATTGAAGTGGCTCTTGGCGTTCTTCCGGTTGAACCAGTCAACCTTCGTCGACCCTCAGTTGATTTGTCTGCAACGCATTTGTCGCGATGGCCGATTATTCCAGAACACCCTGCTTGGGAAGATGACCCGAAGGCGGCCCTACGTACCGCCTTCCAACAGGGTGAACTGATGTTGAATCTCAACGTCCCTCCGAATTGGAACGGTGAAGTTTCCACCACGCGTTTGGGCA
>JAQXFL010000078.1 GCA_029250345.1 Candidatus Poseidoniaceae archaeon | reverse complement strand
CCAGCTTTCTACACTCCATTCTTGAAGCAGGATGCAAAGCGCTTCGCCATGGAACACTCTGAGGCGGAATAATGGATTCGCTCGCCGTAGGGCTGTTCTGGACCTCATCATTGCTGATTTTTCCGTTTTGGTTATTGATGTGGTTCATGCCAGAGCATCACTTGACGAAGCGTTACGTTGGTGATGTACGCTGGTGCATCGCTCCGTTACTTCTCTCCTACACTGTTCTGGCACTGCCCAACGCTGCTGAAGTGCTGATGACCTTCGCCACACAGATGCCAACCCCCGAAATCGTGGTTGGATTGTTTGAAGAAGATGAATTCGTGGTTTTGGCATGGCTGCATTTACTCGCACTTGACCTCTTCGCAGGGCGTTATGTTTGGCTTCGTATGCTCTCTGCCAAAAGGCCAATGTATGTGTCCACCCCGATTCTTATCATGTGTATGATGATGGGTCCTCTTGGCTTCTTAATAGGGCTTTTAGCGACATGGAATGTCATTCATGTTGAACCCCTCGAATCCGCAACTCTTTCTGAATAGTCCTGCAGAAAGGGATGGTTCAATACGGTACGCCTTCTCCGAGAATCATGGCAGCAAGGCATTCTTTGGATTGCAGCCACATTCCATTTGCAATGCCAGAAGAAAAATGCACTTTGTATCAAAACTGGATACATTTGACATTCATGCATTGGGAAGTTGATGCCCGAAAGCTCGAATCTTATTTACCCGAAGGAGTCGAAGTAGACCTTTTTGAAGGGCGTGCATATGTGGGGGTCATTCCTTTTACGATGGAAAAGGTACGCCCACGAATGCTTCCCTGGGTTCCTTTTGTTTCTACCTTCGGTGAATTTAACATTCGCACCTATGTCGTTAAGGACGGCATCCCTGGTGTTCTTTTCCTTACTTTAGATGCACAAAGCAGGGTTACTTGCTTCCATGCTCCTCGATCGTATGGCCTGCCGTATAGGCATGCGAAAGCTGCCGTCAAGGTTGTCGATCATGAAACTTATTCTTGGAATTCAGTTCGTTCAAACGGCGGTGAATCTTTGGTTGGTACCGCTCGCTCCTCCGGTGAAGTTCTTCAGGCGGAGCCTGGTTCGCTGGAATATTTCCTTTTTGAGCGGTACAGTCTTTACACTTCACATAAAGGTCGAACACACAGAGCCTATACGCATCATCTTCCATGGAATTTTACAACAGCCGTGGCCCAAATCGATGTAAACTCACTCTTGGAATCTTACAATCTTGGTATCGAAGATCCTCTCTCTCCTCAACACATCCACATGAGTTCTGGTGTTGAGGTCAGCACATGGAGCGTCAATCCCCTTGAGGTGGTCCAATGAGTGAGAAAGATACGGTTCTCATGGATGGTGATTGCGGACTTTGTACGCACACAGCCGTTTTTCTTCACCCTCGACTGAAGGATATTCACTCCATTCGCTTTGTCGCTATTGAAAGTCCAGAAGGGAAGGAATTAATCTCGACTTTCCCTCCAAAGCTAAGGGATGCAGATACGGTCTATCTCATACGTAACGGCACTCCTTACATGCGTTCAGCTGCAGGGATACGGTTTCTGCTCTACATGAAATGGTATTATTCGATGTGGTTTCCAGTTCTGTGGCTTGTTCCATTACCGTTGCGTAATGTGGCATACCGAATCGTTGCCAAAAACCGCCACCGCGTCTTCAATCGCCCGGCAACATGTGTCTTCCCTGGACTAAATGTCGACTGAAGACTCTTGACCCTGCTCCACTTGGACGGGTCATGTCGCAGACATGGATAATTGATTCGAACTGTTTCATTCACCTTGGTTCAATGGCTCCGGACACCTTCATCAAAGACCTCAAAAAAGTTCTTGCAGGGCACCAGCAATCACTTTTTGTCACGACTGGAGTCCATGGCGAGATTCAGAATGTCCGATTTCAACGATGGTCGAAGAAACCTAAAGTTTTGGACGAGTTTATGCCGTTGATGACGACCGTGACCGTTGATGAGAATCAAGTCAAAGGTCTGGCTCAACTGATCGGGGAAAAAGCGTCGCCACAAGATGTAGACCTTTCACTGATGGTTTTGGCTTCCAAAATGACTCGTGAAGGCGAGAGTGTCATTCTCGTAACGGATGATTTCAAGATGACCACCACGGGTGAAAAAGCAAACTTAGGTTACGAAACATGTCCGCCTTCGACATTCATTCAACGACTCGCTTCACTTAGCGGCTCGAAGAACAAAGGCCGAATGAAGAGTCTTTCGAGAAGGGTCAGGGCGGCAGAGATGAGATACGCTATCAGTCGTGTTCACCAATACGATATTCAGGCGAAATTGACGTGGATGGTTGATTCTTTGATTGATGACAGACCCCAGGTACAGAGGAGGTCAACACCCGAGTCAGGAGAGATGAATCTCAAAATCGCCCTGCAAAGGACTCTTGCAGGAGAAGACATCAAGGGGAAGTACACCAAAAGACTTGGAGCCTTGCCTGATATCTGTAAGCCAATACTTTCACTCGATACTCACATTTCACAATTGACTTCGACCAACACTTCAGAAGAATTACTCGAAGCATACCAAGAGACATTGCTGATGATGAGTGATGTTCTCGAATCGATTGGTCTTGATTTGGCTCCGCTCGACGAAACTGCCGCAGAAATTGCCCACAGTGCGTTAAGTGCATACCTTTACCGCTCTGAAACGGCTCTTGGTCTCATGGCTAAAATGTCTGGAAAAAGAGATATTGCTCGGCTTCACCTTTCTCGTGCACTTCAATCTGCGACGTTGATTGATGATTCATTTGCTGAAATGCATGCCGTATACCAATTGGGGCTTTTAGCAATGGCCTCAGGTAAATGGGAGCGTTCATCTCGGCTGTTTGAAACCGCCGAACTTCAAGCACAATCCATTTCTGCGTATCGCTTACCGTACTTAGTCTGCTCCGGAATTTCACGTCACTTAAGTGGTGATGAAGATACAGCGCAGAAGCATATTTTGCAGGCGAATCAATTGGTTGGCGAGGACAAACAGAAAGCTTCAGTCGTTTTGATGAAACTTGGTGAAGCACTGCTGGCAATTGACCAATCTGGTTTAGCATTGGAAGTTCTGGATGAGGCAATGGAATGTACGTTAGAGATCGGTTCTCAGGATCAGTTGGAACTCCTTGCGGAACACATTCTCATGGCCAATGCAGCAATGACGCATGACGATATCATTCAACACGAAGGATTACGGGCACTGCTTGACGGCTTAAATCAATTAACAGAACTTGAAGCCGAAGAGTTTGCCAAGAAAATTCGAGTGATTGAGAAGCGGGCCGATGAGCATACGTTGCCTCTTGAAGACACTTGGAACGACTGGCAAGCAGCAACGAAACTTATCCCTCAAGATGCGACTCTGAAAGTGGTACGTGCTGAAGTCGATGAAAATCAGGATACATTGGTGGTCGTTCATCATAATGAACTTGGCTCGATCGGGATTTGGCTGCCTCATGGTGAGTGGAATGTATCTTCTGGACACTTGCTTTCACTTGGAGACACTCGCGTCAAATTGGCATCACCAACCGCAGAACTGCAAGAAAAGCACAGTCTTCGGGGATTGGTTGCCGTCGAAGATTCATCGAAACTCATGTTCAAAGCACCGAGTGAAGGCCTGGCGTTCGAATCTGATGATTAGAATCCAGTCAAGTCGATCACATATCTGGTTACAACGACAAACAGTATTGCGAGGAATACCCGCATCAATTGTTTTTCTGAAAGGTACTTGATACCGTACTTGGCTCCGCTTCTTGCACCAAGGAAAGTAAGAATCATGAATATGAGTATAGGAAAAACCTCCTCGCTTAGCCTGTTGAACATGTCTGAAGGTAAGGCAAGAAGGTGAGCCAAAATTGCTACAGGGACAACGACCATCATGAAGTGGAGGCTTGTACCAATTGCTTTACGGGGCTCGAGTTGACCGAACGTTCTCAACACTGGTACATAGATGACTCCCGCTCCAATAGCAAGGACACTCGAGAGTATCCCTCCGATTCCAGCACCTATTTGCAATGCGAAGGGTTGAACGTCGATAGCCTCCCTTTCTTCATCATCTGCCTTGGATTCATCTTTCATCTTGCCAATGGTTTTGTAGATGGCCCAAGTTATCATCACAATGCTCAAGATTTTGAACACGAAATCCATTTTGTCATCAATGAGGGCTACGATTCCAACGCCTACCACAGCGCCTGGTACTGCGCCTCTAATGCCGATTTTTAGAGTTGAATCATCGTAAAATTCTTGCTTCCGATGAGCAAGACCACTGCCCCAACTCACCACTGCTGTCAGTGACAGGGAAACGGCAAACAATGCCCCGTTGATTTCCCATCCCAGACCATAATGCAACAATGGAACGAACAACATTCCTCCGCCCAAGCCGATTGGGGCGAACATGAATGCTACAGCAAATACACCGAGGGCAATGAAAAGTGTCTCTGTAAGCATCTTTTTCCCTCCTTCGCATAACTGCTCTCAGTCTATGTCTGTCGGTAGGGGTTCTGTATCAATACATTTCTCTCAACGCAGGGCTGAACCAATAGGTTCAATAAGGAAAGTCAAAAATCGAAAAACATGTCCAATGCACTCATTATAGGCGGAGCAGTCGTAGGTTTTCTCCTTGTTATCACCCTTTTTTGGTTCTTTTCAACATGGAATCGACTCGTAAGTGTAGAGTTGAATGTTGACAATTCTTGGGCTCAGATTTCAGTCTTGTTGAAGCAGCGATATGACATGATTCCTAATCTCGTCAACATCGCCAAAGGCATAGCAAAGCAGGAAATCGCTTTCTTCGACAAACTTTTCGAGGCTCGACGCGCCGCAGCAGGTGCTCTTCAGAGCGGTGATGTTGAAGGAACTGCACGAGCAGAATCTTCGTTCGCTGCAATGATTCCACGAATCAACATGGTCGCTGAGCAATATCCTGAATTGAAATCCGATTCCTCTTTCTTGAACATCCAAAACCAATTGGTTGCGCTTGAAAACAGCATAGCCGACCGCCGTGAATTCTACAACTCGAGCGTGACTACTTTCAACAAGGCGATTCAAATGATTCCGACCGTATTTGTTGCCAACATCAAGGGCTGCGAGCAACGAAACTTGTTCGAAATCTTTGACCATGAGCGTGAAAATGTCATCATTGAGTTTTGAAGCTTAGCCTTAGCGTAAGTTCATAACGCATCAGCCTGAATGCAATTTGGTGAAAGGATGTTTCTCATCATCGGCTCAGGACATCTCGCTGTTCGTTTAAGCCAATGGTGTGCTCTTCGCCGTCGAAGTGTATTGATTGGTCTTGCGTCAAATCTCCCTCTTGATGGTCCACTTGAGGGTTGTGAAATCATTGCCTTGCCTTCGCCAATGCCACTCAATTCTCTTCCACTCGACGCACGAAAACCGACCGCAGTTCTTTTGCTAAATCCTGAAGCATTGGCTGACGAAAACCCCCTTGAGGCCATCCAAAACCACTGGCAAGATGTTCCCATTCTAACGACTCTTTCTCTCGAGGGTGACGGAGTGGACTTGATCAGTGTTGACGATGTCTCCTTTGCAGCAATGCAAGATCGCATTCGCTCATGGGAGCAGAAAGATGGAGCAAGCGTTCTTCATCACTATCTTCACTCGGTTCCTGAAGGGTCGAAAGTTGCTATCTTCTGCCATGATAATCCCGACCCAGACGCATTAGGTGCAGGCCTAGCAATGCATGAACTCGTTCAAAGCATGGGTTTGGAACCAATGCTGCTGCATGGCGGTCTTATTGAGCATCAACAAAACCGTGCCATGGTACGTCTACTCGATATTCCGGTTCGGCGACTTATTCTTGATTGGGAAGTACAGGATGTGTTACGCGATGCTGCGGTTGTCATGACCGTTGACTTCCATCGTCCCGGTGCAAACAATATTCTTCCAGAGGATTGTGTCCCTCACATTGTCCTTGATCACCATACCTCAGATGAATCGGTTGCAGCTGATATCTCGATGCTCCGGCCGGAGTACTCTGCGACCTCTTCCTTGGTTGCGAGCCTCCTCATGAGTCTCAACCATCCAATGACGGCGCGTGTTGCTACTGCACTTGCTTTCGGTATTCGAACAGATACTCTCGGCTTCACACGGCATTTCAATCCGGTCGATATTCGAGCACTCTCGTGGCTAAATGCTTATGTTGACTCAGAATTAATTCGTTCTATAGAAGAGCCTCCAAGGTCTCAGGACACCTTGGAATCGTTTGCTGAAGCCCTTTCATCGAGGACTCTGGTTGGCTCAACGCTTCTCGCACCACTTTCCTCCATGCCAAATCGGGATTCATTGGCGCAAATAGCAGACTTCCTTCTGCCGACAGAAGGCATTGACACAGTCGTAGTTTTTGGCCCTCGCCGAGGTAAAGTAATCCTTTCAGCACGCTCAAAAGACGATGGCATTCACCTCGGTCGCTTGCTCTCGGATACTTGGGGCGGCGGCCTTTCCGGTGGTCACAAAGCCCTTGCAGGAGGCCAAATCCCCTTCGATGTTCTTCTCAATCAATTACCAGAAAATCCAGAAGAAGCGGATGTTCAAGCCGTAGATGCTATGTCTCTTCGACTTCGAGAACTCTTTGCAGGAGGTGCTGATGAATGACGGAGACGCCTTACATCGACATCAGTCCAACTTTACGAATTCTTGGCACAGCACACGTTTCTACAGCGAGTGTTGAGGCCGTCAGAGAACAGATTTCATCGTATCAACCTGAACGTGTCGCCGTCGAACTGTGTGACTCTCGATATCAAGCCTTAACCAGTGACCGCCGGTTGGACAAAGAAGGATTGTTGAAAGTCGTCAAGGAAGGTAAAGCACCATTGGTTCTGTTGCAATCTCTTCTCGCAGCTGAACAACGCAAAATGGGTTTGGATGAAGGCCAACAACCTGGCGCTGAACTTCTTGCAGCAGTACAAGAGGCAGAGGCAGCCGAACTTGAGGTTGCACTCATCGACCGAGATATTCAAACCACACTTCAACGAGCATGGAAGAAAATGCGATTCCGTGAGAAAGTTCGAATTCTTTGGTCGTTGCTTGGTGATGATGAGGATGATGACGCACCTGAGGTCAACGAACTACTCGAGAACCAAGACCTCCTTACTTCCTTGATGGAGGAGTTAAGGACATTCTCGCCCGGTGCAGGACTTGTGCTCATCGATGAGAGAGACTCCTATCTTGCCGGAAAACTTGCTTTATTGCATGATGGTGAGAAGAAAACACTTGCAGTTGTCGGGGCGGGTCACCTCAAAGGGATTGAGAACCACCTTGCTCAACAATCGATGCCAAACCAAGCATCATTGGATGATCTGAATCAACTTCCAGTTCGGGGACGCATCTCCAAAAGCATACCATGGCTTATTCCACTCTTTGTCATGACTTTGATTGGATATTCCTTGGCTACCGGTTCAAAAGACAGTTTAATCGAAATGTTCACCGTTTGGACTGCAGCGAATGCAGTGTTTGCTGCATTGGGATGTGCACTGGCTCGAGGTCACCCGTTGGCGATTTTAACAGCCGCAGCAGCATCTCCAATTACCTCGCTGAATCCTACTTTGGCGGCAGGTTGGTTCGCTGGTTATGTTCAACTGAAAATCAAAGAGCCAACTGCTGAAGATTTACAGCAATTCCTCAAGTTGGAGAGTCTCGGTTCATTCTGGTCAAACAAGGCAGGGCGTGTCCTCATGGTGACTTCGCTTTCCAATCTCGGAAGTATGGCCGGTGCTTGGTTTGCAGCAACTGGATTGGTTGGCAGTTTGATCTAGTCGACTGCACTGAGTACTTTGAACAAATCAATGTGTTCTTGTACATCGTGAACACGCACGATATCGATTCCTTCGTAGTACGCCATTGCTGCAACGGCAAGAGTTCCACTCAATCGGTTGTCAGGGTCCTCATGTCCTGTAAGTTGCCCTATCATCGATTTGCGAGATACACCCCAGAGAACAGAGAAACCTTCTGTCCCACGGAATAAATCGTGCCGTTGCAAAAGGTCGATGTTGTGTTCAAGCAATTTTCCAAATCCGATTCCCGGGTCGAGCACAATCAATTCAGCAGGCAGTCCAGCCGCAATTAATCCACGTGCCGTTTCAAGTAATTGCATACTTACTTCTGCCGCACAATCGTTGTATGTGGGTTTTACTTGCATAGACTTGGGTTCGCCTTGCATGTGCATGATGCAGACTCCACATTGCTTCTCGAGAACCAGCGCGACCATCTCTGGGTCTCTCAATCCAGACACATCGTTGACGATATCTGCTCCTGCATCGATGGCTGCTCGGGCAACTTGTGGGCGGCGCGTATCAATTGATATGAGGCCGCTTTCGTTCTCGAGACGCAGGGCGTTTATGACGGGGAGTACACGTTGGATTTCCTCTTCCGTAGAGACAAAATCAGCCCCTGGGCGGGTCGATTCTCCACCAATGTCAATCCATGTGGCTCCTTGTTGCCACATTGCGAGGGCGGTTTCAATCGCTTGATCAACCGTGGTTCTGCGACTTTGTGCATGGAACGAATCGGGTGTGACATTGACGATTCCCATCACATGGCATGGTTGCTCCTCAATGCGGTGGAGGCCCATCGAAAGACGGTCTCGGCTCTTTCGATTAGGTGGTAAGGAGATGCCCATGAACTCCCCGAGTTCGGCAGATTTGATAAGATGTGAGTGTCAAGGACACCTATGACCGACGACATTCCTGCCGATTCCCCGGATGTTTTGGGGTCGCCGCAGGTGCTAAATCAAAGTCATGCGACCATTGAACATCGGCATGAACTGGCAGATCGACTGATTCGTCGACTCAAAGTAAAAGACCACAATGCAATCTTCGAAATGATCTCAGCTAAAGCCTATTTTGGCGGTATTTTGATTGCTATTCTTGCTTTGTTTTACTGGATATTTATATCTTCAGCAGACGACAACGTGGATACTGGCGTTTCCCTTCTTCGTTCACTTAGTTTCCCAGATGTCGCTGTTGCCGTTATGGTGTTGGGGCTCTTCTCCGCTCTGTTTAGAGATTACAGTCGTGAACTGGGGCATTTAGTCCCGTCTCTCGTATCAGGCACGATGATCATTGTGTGTGGCTTTTACGCTGTTGAACCACTCGTGTATGGGTTTGTCACCGATGAACTTGAAGCACAGACAGCTCTTTGGCGCAGCGCTCGACTTGGAGTGCTTTGGG
>JAQXFL010000053.1 GCA_029250345.1 Candidatus Poseidoniaceae archaeon | reverse complement strand
TCTGCTTCGACTTTCCACACACTGTAATTCAGAGTTTCATAGGCCCAAAGGTCAAACAATCCAGTGCCAGTTGAACCAACACTGTCTCTTGCTGCGAAGAACACCGTTGTCCCAATGAGCGTAAATTCCCCAGGATAGCTTGATCCCCCAGGGAAAATCTCTGTAATTTGCCATGCTGTACCGTTCGATGGATCAAAAACATACGGTTTGATGTTAAAGCTCGCATCTTGTCCCGAGAACATCAATTGTGAGCCAATGGCTCGCAAATTAAGCACACTGCCCGAGTATGCCAACGAGATGGTTCCGTTTTCATAGGCCCAGATTCCGCTTGTGGTTCCGTTGTTTGCGGTGAAGTACATGGTTGAGTTGATGGAGGCGAAGTTGGACGGACTGCTGCCTGTGGCACCGGGGTTGAAATCCTCAGCCATCTCAACGTCAAATTGCGTGCAGATCAAGGTGCGAAACAGCACCTCGCTGCTTTCAAGAATCCCGTTTTGCGGGATTCCACCGTTTCGACCGTCATCCATGCCCTGCTCGAGCAATTCTCCAGTCCCGTTGCACCCCATGTTGGCTGGAGCGGCCGACAGCCGTGCAACAACCATCGTTTGGGTCGAACTTCCATTCGCTCCATCTGCACCGTCGGCACCATTTGCACCGTCCTGGCCACTCACACCATTGCATACTACGACCATTGAATCCACTTCATTGAGTGAGAGCGTGTTATCACCGTTGTCATCAACACCCGTTTCAACAAGAGTGCCACCATTTGTACAACCCTCGACGATGGATTCGGTACGAGTCACTATCAGCGAGGTTAGACCGTTGCTACCCGATGCACCGTCGGCTCCGTTTTGCCCATCTGCTCCGTTTTGCCCATCTGCTCCATTGGCACCATCAGCACCGTCTGTTCCGTTCATCCCACTGGTTCCGTTTGCTCCATCCGTGCCGTTGAGTCCATCCTGCCCCGTTAGATCAATCGGGTTCCATGTGCCGGTTTGGCAAACCTGAAACGCAGCCTCTGATGCGATGAAAAAGATTTGATTGTTGACGGATGCATCGCATGATGGGAGTGCGGTGGCAGAGGTGACAAGGTGGAAACTCGAACCGTCGGTTCCGTTTGTGCCAGCCATGCCACTTTCACCGCTTGGTCCTTGCGTGCCCTCTGCGTTTGAAATGGAATAGAGAGAAAACGGCACTAAAACCAGCATAGTGACGAGCACTATGGCGGAAATGGATGATTGAGTCAACATCTGTGGAGTCGCTTTCACTGGTGCTTCAAACGGCTCATCCAGCGCTGGAAGAATCTTTCTTGGATGCGTTGTTTCTGGATTGATTGTTTCTGGATTGATTGTTTCAGAAATCACAGGATCAGCAACTGCCGTTACAGCTTGTGTTGCTTCTTCAGCGCGGTAGGTAGCAATTTGCTCGTTGGTCCATCCTTGTTCAGCAAGTTGTTCATCAGTCCACATAAGCATCAAACCTTTTGAATCCTTATATGCTATTTTTGGTGCATCGATTTGACACGATACGAAAGGCAAGTAAGCAGAGTGTGAAGACGAAGACCGAATGAATCATTTTTATCATCGTTTGACACTCTATGGATAATTATTATTCTTGGTTTGGGAATTATTATTAGGGGTCAGCCCCCGGTTTTTAGCATGGGACAAATCATTTCCTTTAGCGTAGACAGCACTTTTGCAGACGGTCTTGACGACTTGATCGCCAAGTCGGGCTACCAGAACCGAAGCAAATTTCTACGTGATGCAGCACTGTATTTCGGAGAAATTCAACACCGAGGTGAACTTGCCAACATGAACAAAGATGAGGTGGTTGAAGGTCACCTCGTTATTTACTATCAGCACGGTATTGAGCACAAGTTGATGGAAATTCGACATTCTCACAGCCTCAACATTACCGCTTACAGTCACAGTTGTTTGAACCACAGCCATACATGTGTTGACATTATGCATGCCATCGGGACTGCGGAACAGTTCCGTGAAACGATGGAGCAATTACAGAATATTTTGAACGTCGACAAAGTTTCGTTTGTATCTGCTCCAGTTCGAGACACTGGGTGCTGTTGAAGTCAGTTCGACCCGCTCTTCTTCACGCCTTGGCTTTGTTTGCTTGGGATTGTTGTACCATTCTTCCAGCAATGAGTGCCGCACCAACAAAGATCGAGCCAAGCATCAATTGCCCAATAAGGTCGTAGTCTTCGTTAACCATGCCGCCGCCTAGCAACAAGAAATCAAGTGAAAGCACTGCACCGATCACGAGGAGTGGGAACGATGCTATGTTCGTAAGTGTGACTTGAGTCGGTAACCCGCCTTCGCCAGTTGATGATGAAGTCTTGTTCATTGGGTCGTAAAAGTGTGCAAAAATTACGCCTAAACCAGCGCCCAGCATGTCGCTCACCAAGTCTGATGCGGTGTTGACATATCCGCCTTGGTCAATGGTTTGAAACATAGTTTTGCCGAAAAACTCGTAGACTTCGTAAGCAACACCAATGGCAACGCTAAGTGAAAATGTGGTATAGGCAACGGTACGTGGTGAAAGGTTCCAACCGTTGTGCTCCGACATCCTTCTCCAACCGAGTGCCCATGCAATTGCAATTGCAGTGCTGTTCATGCTGTGAACCACTTTGTCCCACCAAGGGTGGACATGGTACATGCCGTTCACTCCATCTGCGCACAGCCATTCGCCAGGTTGCATTCCATCGAAACAGAACGGTCCTGGGCCACTGTCAGCAGCTCCAAGTGAACCACCGACGAAGTGCAACATTGTTGCAAAGTAAGCAATCCAAAGCGGAAGTGCTGGCATTCTTACTCGTCCGCTCCATAGAATAGAAATAGCGATGAGGGCCATAATTGCTCCTCCAAAGTTGTAACCTGCCCAAAGGTTCAGGCCTCGTGCGAGATTCCAAACAGTGAGAAGAATACATGAAATGAGCCAAGCCATCAAAGGAGCTCTTTCGGGGACTCGAGTCTTTTCTACCGTTGCGTTGTCTCCTTCCATAAACCGCCGGTCAATGACCTCTCTTATCATTATTAACCCGTTAAATTGTTCGAGATGACGAAAATCGGATGCATGAATCTCATTCACTCTTCGAACTTCTCGCCTTTTCGACAGATTGCCATGAGCCGCCGTTGTGCGCTTCAATGCCCGCTTTTTTGAGAATTTTTACAGCACGGCCTGACCGCATACCGCTCACACAGCAGGTGATGATAGGCCTCTTTTCCTTCCTCAAACTTGAGATCTTTGTTTGAATTGAATCGAGGGGCACATTTCGAGATTCTTCTCCATGGGCAGCGTTGTACTCTTGAGGCGTTCGTACATCGATGATGCAGGCGCCGTCGTTGAGTAATTCACCGATTGACGGTCCTTTCATCCCGATGAGGTTTGCTATGAATTTGAACATACCATCACCTCAGGGGTAAACCACAGGCATGCCTGCATCTTTCCAACCGTTGATTCCGGTCTCAAGTTCCATCAAGTTGGTGAATCCCATGTCAAGCAGTGTTTGGGCTGCGTCTTGTGACCGGTTTCCACTTCGGCAGTAAAGCAGTATGAGTGCATCTTTGTTGCCGGGAAGTTCGCTTTCACGGCTTTCGAGTTCAGTGTGTGGGATGAGAGTGGCATTTTCAAGATGCCCGTCTTGTTCCCATTCGGCTTGCGTTCGTACGTCCAAAAGGAATCCATCGGGATTGTCTTGAATTCCATCTTCAAACTCTGAGACGCCGACCCTTTCCCACATTGTGGCATCGGATATGCAGCCCGAGAGCAGGACAATCATCAACAACGGCAGCAGGCGCGACATGGCGGTTGCTGAGGTCTATGTGTATTGGAAGTTTGGTGTTCGGGACACAAGCGTTTCGGTTTGTAACCTCAACGTGGAATCTAGTTTTCGTATTGGTTCTTCATCGCTTTGTAAAACTTATATGCAGTGGAATTGCTTCTTCTGTATGGATCCAGAAGCGAAAATTGAACAGAAAAAAAAGGCATTACGTGAACGCTTTGAACAACATATATTGGACAATTTTGATGGCCAAGAGGTTTGGTACCAAGAGAAGAAAGTTCAACTGGTTGGTGAAGCGAAAATACTGGCGGATGACTGGGGGATTCACGTGAACTTCGAGTCTTTGGATGGAGAGGCATTCAGTGTTTCAGGACGTTGGGATTACCTCGTTGTCTTTGCTGACCGTCTTGGAGCCGCATACAGTGGATGGAGTCTGACAACATTCTGCCCATACCCTGAATGGAATGATTGATGAAAGTCGGCCGTGAGCAGTCGTCATGGCCACCCTCGATTCGCTCACATGGCTGTCGCGATTTGTTTCCGAGACACCGGGAGATTCAGAGATTGGTGGTCGCTCTCGTCAAGTTCCCAACGCATGTTGGTCTCGTGTTCTTCCAACTCCCTCCATCAATCCACAACTTCAACTCTGGTCTTCCGAAATGGGACAAATGCTAGGGATTGAAAAAGGCGAAGCAGGAACACTCGGTGGCGGTATTCCGGTTTCTGGTATGGATTCGTATGCTCAGCGTTACGGCGGACATCAATTTGGTAATTGGGCTGGGCAGTTGGGCGATGGTCGAGCTATCACGCTGGGCGAAGTTGAATCGAAGAACGGCGTAGTTGAGTTGCAACTCAAAGGAGCGGGCAAGACTCCGTATTCGCGATTTGCAGACGGAAAGGCAGTTCTGCGATCATCGATTAGAGAATTTCTCTGCAGTGAGGCAATGCATCATTTGGGTGTTCCCACGACTCGAGCTCTTTCCCTCGTGACGACGGGTGAAGATATTCTTCGAGACATCATGTACGATGGAAACCCTGCTCACGAACCTGGAGCAATTGTTTGTCGGATTGCTCCGAGTTTTATTCGCTTTGGCAGTTTCCAAATCCATTCCGCCACATCCGACATTGAGACCTTGCGCTCACTGGTTGAGCACACCGTTCGCACCCATTTTCCTACTCACTCGCTCAACGATGACGCTGGTCGAATTGCGTGGCTTTCTCAAATAGCGGAAGATACGGCCTTAATGGTCTCTCACTGGATGCGTGTGGGATTCGTGCATGGTGTGATGAATACCGATAACATGTCGATTCATGGCTTGACCATCGATTACGGTCCATACGGGTGGCTTGAGGATTACAATCCTGGTTGGACACCGAACACAACCGATTCCTCGTCTCGTCGATATCGCTACGGTCAGCAACCTCAAATTGCCGCTTGGAATCTCGCCCGACTGTTGGAATCGATGGTTCCCCTAATGGAAGACCCTGAACTACTGCATGGTGTTCTCAATGCTTACACAGATGCATTTGACGAACATCACAATCGAATGTGGGCTGAAAAACTAGGTTTGGATGCATTCGTTTCCGATGATGAATCACTCGTTCGTGAATTGAATGCATTGTTACAAGAAGTCGAGACGGACATGACCATCTTTTTCCGGTTGTTGTGTACGATTCAATCTCCTGACGTTTCGGAATTGTCTCATGCGTTCTATGACGAACAGACGATTCCAGTTGAAGCATGGAACAGTTGGTTGGAGCGATGGTGGTCTCGAGTGGATTCGAAGCCAAACCGCACCACCATGCTGAATGCAAATCCGAAGTATGTCTTGAGAAACTGGATGGCGCAGTTAGCGATTGATGCCGCTCACAAAGGTGATTATTCCGTTTGTGAGCGACTCCATCAACTCTTGAAGAATCCCTACGATGACCAGCCCGAGCAGCAAAAAGAATGGTTTCAAAGACGACCGGAATGGGCTCGAAGTAAAATTGGATGTTCGATGCTTTCATGTTCGAGTTAATTTTTGTCCGGTGAAAGTTTTCTATATCCTCCTAACGAGGACAATGCATGGATGGTGAAAACAATTTCTGGGATGGGGTTCAATCGGATGCAGAATCGTCAACTGTGCCTCCTGAAAACGTTTCTTTAGAGGCAAGTGGATCGAATGAAACAACAATGCCAATATCTGCTTCAACTCCAGAGGGTTCACCGAAGGATGTAACAGACGATTTCATCCCGCATGAGCCTCGAGAAATAGTGACGTCAGTTCTCGCTCAAACAATTATTGCTGTTATCGTCGGTGCAATTTTGATTGGAGGGCCAGCGACAGACTTAGTTGATGAATTTTTTAACATTTTTCCCATGGAATGCGATGGTGAATTAGTTGAGTCCGATGATGGCACATACCTTTGCCAAACCGATGATTTAATGTTGGAAATTTTCGATGAGAACGGACAGGAGATTGTTGATGCAACACGGCAAATGGCGGGGGTCGCTATCATGGTATCGATGGGCCTCCTCTACATACTCGGAGTGTATGCCGCTTACACCAAAAAAACACACCTCGCTCATTTGGGTTCAGAAAATACCATTGTTCTAAACTCCAGTTGGTTCAACAAACCTGCGAAGGAAAAAGGCCGTATTCATCTCATGCCTACATCCTACTTGCGAGAATACATTACTCGCTCGACCGATTCAGAGGGAAAAACGACCACATATACAAATTACAAAATCTGCACTCCTGATCAGCCGTCTCTGAGCGTACCAAGCGGCTTTTCCCGCCGAAAATTGGTCGAATTTACTGGGCTGCCTGTTCGAAGAGACTATTGATACACACGCTTATTAGACGATGCCTCCAGTAATGTTTGTTCATTATGTCGTTCCGCGTGTGTATTGCATGTCACGGATTCCGTGTCTACCCTTATGTTGGTTTCATGACGGGACAACGTTTCCAATGCCAAGATTGCCTCGAATTGATGGTCATCCCGTTGGAGTTTGAAAACGAAGCGGATTACAAAGACTATCTGAGTATTGTTAGAGGCTCCGAAGAATAATTTCTGCAATCTGAGGATGCCTTTGACTCTGTTAAAACCCGCTTATGAGCACTTTTTGGCGGGGAACCTTGATAATGCAATCAAGCAGCATTCACTTCGGATGGGATGCGTATGGTTCAGCGAAAGCAGGATGCTTTGAGCACTAATTTTCTATTAGGGTTGCTCGGCGACGATGAAGAAAAAGAGATACATGTAGATGTGCGGAAAGCACCACGGGTCAACAACGACCAATCGCTTTCTCACCTCTCGAATCGTATTCAGGATGAAGTACGCGTCACTACACCGGAACAACGAGCCCGAAACGTACTTCTCAATGCTGGAATCGAGGCGCCAACCCTTCAGCCCAGGCACACATTGAACAGTCATCTCCAACATGCAGGCCAACGGTCACGAAAAGTTGCCATTCCTGCAAAGAGTGAACGCCGTATTCGACGCGTAAAAAGACAGCCTGAACCGGCTGCCCGTGGGCGGTCCATGCGCGGTCCACCACCATCAACACGTACCCGTCCAGCAATCGGTATGGAGGACGAAGTCCGCCGGTCAGCTCGGGACGAGAACAATTCCAAAGGTAAACGGCAAAAACGCCGCCGTAGATTCCTTCGATAACCGTTCTGTATCGACAAAGGGTGAAAAAGGTGGGCCACCCCCGCAGACCATGAGCCCTATGGATATTGCAAACCCAAGTGAAGAACATGCAATGCTTCGTGAGATGGTGAGAGACTGGACAAAAGAGTATGTCGAGCCTCAAGCACTGCAACACGACCGTGAAGAGAAGTTCAACCTGCCATTATTGCGTTCAATGGGCGAAATGGGTCTTCTTGGTATCAGCGCACAAGAAGAATACGGCGGTGCTGGACTCGATGCAACTGCATGCGCAATTGTGCACGAAGAACTCTCAGCTTCCGACCCAGGATTTGCTCTGGCTTACTTAGCGCATTCTATGCTGTTCGTCAACAACTTGGCATTCAATGGTACTGAGGAGCAAAAAGCCCGCATCCTTCCAAAAGTTTGCTCTGGGGAGTGGATTGGTGCAATGGCCATGTCTGAGCCAGACGCAGGTACAGACGTTCTTGGCCTTTCATCGACCGCAGTCCTACAAGACGACGGAACATGGAAACTCAATGGTCGTAAGATGTGGATTACCAACGGATGTATCGATGAAGATGGAACGCCAGCAGACGTCGTCTGGGTTTACGCAAAAACCGGCGTTGATGACCGTGGACGAGTTCAGATGTCGACCTTCCTTGTCGAGGCCGGAATGAAAGGGTACAGCGTTGGTCAGAAAATCTACGATAAAACCGGTATGCGTGCCTCAAACACAGCAGAACTGGTCTTTGAAGACTGTATTGTACCTGCAGCAAACCTTGTCGGTGAACCGGGTCAATCTCTACTTCACATGATGGCAAACCTCGAAGTTGAGCGTTTGACTCTTGCTGCAATGGCTCTCGGTATTGCTCGCCGTTCGCTGGAAGACATGAATCGCTACGCTACAGAACGAACAGCATTCAAGTCTCAAATCCGTGACTTTGGTCAAATGCAACGTTACATTGGCGAATCATGGGCAAAATACCGTGCCATGCGTGCCTACATCTACGATACTGCACAACACATGACTCTGGGTAAGCCTGGCCACCGTCTCGACTCAGATGGAGTCAAATTGTTTGCAACAACTGCGGCCAAGGAGATTGCGGATGCTGCCATGCAAGTCATGGGTGGCTACGGTTATGTTGGGGAATACCATGTTGAACGCCTATGGCGTGATTCAAAATTGTTGGAAATCGGCGGTGGAACTCTTGAGTCCCATCAAAAGAACATCACTCGTGATCTGTTCAAGATGCCTGACTCAATTACTCAATGATTTCAATCGTTTCTCGAATACCAACGAGACTTTTTGTTGTTCTCCAAGCTGTTGCCAACATACTGCTCCCGAGTAAAAGTGCAATCGCTAAAATTGTCCCCCAGGTCCAGACGCTGGATACTGTTGTCATCGAATCATCGTTCATCATAAGGCCCATCAGGGTCGTAATTCCGACTGCCAACGACGCCTGTACACGAATGAGGAGCGGCATTCGTATTCCGGACTTTCCAAGTCGAAACAAGAGATACATTACCCATGTGAACGAACCAACAGACCAGAGCAAGAGGTCTGCAGGATATGCAGCTGTGAGCATGAGTTCTTTTTCGGTTGTGTATTGGTCAAGGCCCACGAGCGCAACCAACCAAACCAGTGACGCCCCAAGGATGTGAAGCATTTCACCCATTGCAGCACTTGTTCCGATGACATTTGGTTTCGTTTTATGGTCCTCGACTTTGAGTACAACTGTGTTTTGACTGGAATCTTCGTCAGTGCTTTTTGCTAGGGTTCTGTTTCTTCTTTCTAACGTATCGAGGCGAGAGGATATTCTCTGCATCTCCTCAAGCAACAGAAGTTGATTTTTCTGCTGCTCATTTACGACACCCATTCGTTGGACTTCAAACTCCGGAAGGGTCACCATCGGTGGGATGTCGTCGAGCAGTGGTTCGTTCGATAATTCATCTCTTGCTTTCTGAGATTTCTTTTCACGTTTGTCTTCAATTCTACTCTTTGAGTCTGAAACCACTTTTTTGACAGCGTCATTGGTTCTGTTTGCTGCCTTCTTGCCTGCAACTGACGCAGACTGTGCAGCATCCTTGCTAAGTTCAGCGGTTTTTAGCGCAGCAGTTTTCGTAGCCTCAGCAGCCTTTTTGGAAATCTCAGCCAATTTCGAGCCGGTCAATGACAATCGCTCTTTCAACTTTGAAATCTCGCCGTCGTCCTCGCTCATGCGAGTCCTATGTGGTTTGCATAGTCAAATGTTGTGCAGGTCAGTATTCGACAGGAACAGGGTCAAGCATTCGCCAGAGAAACCAACTCGCAGCAGTTCTGTAGGGTTTCCAGCGCTTCGAAATCGCAAGCACTTTTTCCTTTGTATCCGCTTCAGGGGCGAGTTTTTGCACCGCCCGAATCAGTCCAATGTCTCCTATACTGAATATGTCGGGGCGCATGAATGTGAAGATCAGCATCATTTCAGAGGTCCAAGGCCCAATGCCTCGGAAGGATGAGAAATGCTTGATGAGTTCAGCATCTGTATGATCGTCCCAGTTCTCCAGAAGAAGTGCAGTTGCCTCAAGTGCAAGGCCATGGATGTAACTCGCTTTGGGCCGGGAGAGTCCGCATGTCGCTAGCTCTTCGGCTGAAAACTGGCGAATTGCTTCTGGGGTAATTTCACTGACCAATTCAACCAGTCTCCCCCACACAGCATCGGCTGCAAGAACTGAAATCTGTTGTCCGACAATTGAACGTACCAATGTCGAGAATAAATCACCGCGTCCTTCAAGGCTTTCACCGGGATATGAACGGACAACTGCGCCGAGTAAATCATCCTCTGATAGTGCTTTGACGGCATCGCTCCACCACGTTGGTCTCCCCGTGTCCATATGTTGTGTTCGAGCGTTGGGGTTTTGAGGTCTTGTCTCATGGCACAACCATGCGAGACGAGTTGAAGGAAATTCTAGGCTTGAAAAATGTCATGCGTGCAGGATGGGTACGTGCAGGCATAGATTCTCCGGAATCGGTCGCAGCACATTCATGGGGTATGTCGATGCTTGCACTCAAATTAACACCACCTCATCTTGACTTGGCTCGAGTGCTTTCATTGTGCATCGTTCATGATATTCCCGAAGTTCGAGTTGGTGACCTGACGCCGCATGATGATACTTCGACCAAAGCTGCTGATGAGCACAAGGCTATGAGTGATCTTGCACCCCAATGGGTTGCTTTGTTTGAAGAGTATGAGCAGGGTGAAACTCCAGAATCTCGATTTGTTAAGCAGTTGGATAAACTCGACATGGCACTTCAAGCGGAACTTTATCAGGAACAATTTCACTTACCACTCGAAGAGTTCATCGAAAGTGCCCGTAAGCGTATGTCAGACCCGGAATTGTTACAATTCCTTTCGTGATTTTTTGACAACGAGCCTCCGACAAAAACAAAAGGGTGAGCCGACCGCCCTAGTATCATAGCCCGATAGTGTAGGGGTCCATCATAACGGGTTTTGGTCCCGTTGACCTCGGTTCAAATCCGAGTCGGGCTACCTCTAATTTGAACGTGTTAACTTTCATCGGCACCGTTCGAACAGTCCCATTCGCCGTCGTTAACCCATTCCGCTGGTATGAGTTCTCCATTGCCACAATCAAACCATTCGCCATCTACAGCAACATCTGCGGATCCAATTGCCACAATGAAGATGACCAACCAAACAAGTTGGGCGAGAACCGTCAATGCTATTGAGGCGATGGAGGTTATTGTTGCAGCCTTGATTAGACCTGCATCTTTACCGAATTGAACGTATTCAGCGTTGGAACGTGCCATGTAGGCAACAATGATAGCAGGAACCGCAACGATCAGATTACAAGCTCCAAACATAGGCATCGTTGCAGCACCCAAACTACCCATCAATGCGAGTGAACCCAGAACGAGTGCAACGATGGCTATTGTGTTGGGCGAACTGTTTGCAGACAGTGAAATCGGCTGTTGAGCGTATCCTTGCATCACGACTTGCGCTGGAGGTGAACTTACTGTGGAGGATTCCATTTCGTCCATGAACGAATCCAGTTCATCAACTTCAT
>JAQXFL010000024.1 GCA_029250345.1 Candidatus Poseidoniaceae archaeon | reverse complement strand
GCTTTTAATGAGTTTTTAGCGTAAGAACGTGTAAAAGCCATCGGGGCCTTTAACCAAGGCACTTCTATGACCGAGACACCCTGTTGCGCAGGTGCTTTACCCTTGTGAGAACGTGTGATTACGCTCACTCGGTGACCACGCGTTGCTAAATGACCTGCAAGGTGGAATACCACGGAACCGATACCGCCCCACCTTGGAGGGTATTCTCCCGCAATCATAGCGATATGCATTGTGTTCTCCACGAGAGTCTTGCGTTTGAATGTCTCCATAAGAGGAGTATGAATAATTGAGTTCTTTAGCCAATGCTTTCAATACTGTTCGCTAATTGGCATTGGTATGGCCGATTCACTGCCAGTGACTGTCACAGTTATCCTTCCGACTCGAAACGAGGAAGAAGCACTTGGCCCCACGATTGATGCAATACCTCGTGGATGGTGCAAAGACCTTGAAATCATGATTGTCGACGGCAACTCAAGCGACAAAACCCGTGAAATCGCTCTCGAAAAGAACATTCGAGTTCACCTCGAACCACGAAAGGGATACGGCCGTGCATACCGTACCGGATTCGACGTTGCCAAGAACGACATCATCGTTACCATGGATGCTGATTGCACCTATCCTGCTGAATTGGTACCTACGCTGGTCAAGCGTTTGCTTGACGACGACCTCGATTTCATCACCTGTGACCGACTTTCGCTCGCAGAAGAAGGCTCGATGCCGGGCATTCATGGATTTGGCAACTGGGCTCTTTCGTTCACTGCACGGCTGCTTTTCGGCTACGGCATCAAAGACTCCCAATCAGGAATGTGGGTCTTCCGAAAATCTATTTTCAACAACGATGCCATGCGCCCAACCAACGATGGTATGCCGTTGTCTGAAGAAATGAAAATCCTTGCTCGAAGGGTCTTGGGCAAAGACAAGGCTGTTGAAATCTCGGTCCCGTACCGGCCTCGAGTTGGAGAAGCTGAAATCCACACCTGGGGAGATGGGTGGAAGAATTTCAAGTTCCTGTTTGCACGGCGTGTAGGCCTTCACCGTACATTGACGCCTTGGGGTGGACTGGAAACGAACCCGGATTCAATCAACAAGGACTTGCCTGAACAATCAAAGTAAGTCATTCCACTTTGATATCTTCCAGCCCTTCTTCGGGTGCTGGCCATTGCATATCCAGTGCTTCAAGCGTCTCGACGATGAGTGTTGAAATGATCTCATTGCGGTACTTTTTGTTGTTCGCAGGAACGACGTACCACGGCGATGAATCGGTCGATGTTTCGCGAATCATTGTTTCAAATGCCTCTTGGTATTGACCCCAATAGGCTCGTTCTTTGAGGTCTCCAACTTGGAATTTCCAATTTTTCTCGGGTACATTCAATCGACTTTCAAGCCGTTCTTTCTGTTCGTCTTTGGTAATATGAAGGAGGATTTTAACGATGGTTGTACCTTCATCGGCAAGCATTTGTTCGAAATTACGGATGTGTTCATATCGTTTCTGAACCAGCTCTTCCGGCGCATAGCCATGGACTTTGACCACAAGAACATCCTCGTAGTGGCTGCGATTAAAGATGGCAATTTCTCCATTTGCGGGAACGCAAGGATGTACGCGCCAAAGGTAGTCATGTGCCAATTCACGCTCAGTTGGTTTTTTGAACGAGTGAACTTTGACGCCTTGAGGGTTAATCTTGCCAAAAACTGAACGTATCGTACCGTCCTTACCACCGGTATCAATTGATTGCAGTACCACCAGCAAACGCTGCTTGCGTTCGGCCCACATCAACTTCTGAAGGGACTGCAAACGCTTAGTGAGGCGTTTGACGGTTGCTTTCGATTCATCACGATCGAAACCATCGGGTGAATCTGTGACTGCATCTGAAAGAGAGAAACTCGGAGCGTCGGAGATTCGAAACAAGGAGGTATCCATGAACAATGGTTGTCCGCTCAGATTAAAGAAGTTCTGTGGTTACTTGCCTACACATTATCCCAATCAAGGTCTGTTCCAACGAGTGGTTCTTGGGCATCA
>JAQXFL010000036.1 GCA_029250345.1 Candidatus Poseidoniaceae archaeon | reverse complement strand
TGTTCCTCACGCCCGACCTCTTTGGATATGTCGCCCAAAACAAACCAGCATAATGCTCGAAAAAGGGGCCGAAAACCGCCCTCAAGCGATACGCTCGACGGTTTCTGGAGTAATGCCTTCTTCTGGAGTTACACGGAAAACGAGAATCTTGAGATTCTCCGGAGCGTTTCGGAACTTTGAGACGATCATTGAAGTTTCAAAGTCTGTACCAATGGTTCGGACTTGGAACGAGAGAACCATGTCTGCAATCGAAGCAAGTTCTTGTTTGACCGTTGGGTCAAGACCATTGGTAGAAACCGAAACCAGAAGGAGGCCTCGATTCAACTGAGCATGCGCTTGAAGCATACGCACCATCGCAATAACCCTGGATGGATCTTCACGCTGCAAGAAGAAATCTAGACTGTCAATAACTGCTCGAAAATAAGGGCCAAGGGCCATCACTTCGTTGGTAACTTCAGTCAAGTAATCTTGAGTATTGTCGTCGACAAAACGTGTTTGGGCAAGACGACGAATGTCGTCTAGACGGAAACCTTCGAGACGGTATCGGCTTGCGAGCAACTCTCTTTCGAGGACGGTTGTGTTGTATTCTTCGCCAATCGTACGGACGCTGATATCGAGCGGCCAGTCGTACTTCTGGAAGATACGAATAATTTCTTGTTGACCTTCGTTTGTTGAAATGTAAAGTGTGTTTTCCGCCTCTTCGGCAGGAGAAGTAAATTGCTTTGCAAACAATTCACTGCCCGACCCGGTATCCGTAAAAGCAACCATCATGAAACCACGAGGAACTCCACCGTGCATTTCATTGTCGAACTTTGGGACTCCGAAGGAACCTACTTTGCCGAAGAACTCTTCATCCTCTGGGTCGAATTCAATTTTTCTTGCCATAACAATAACCTCAGTTGATGAGAACTTGACCTCTGTCGATTAAATCTGTACAATACAAGTCGAGATTTGCGAGAACAAGTGGAGGCGTTTGGTCTGGAACGTTCAGAATTACAGACAAAACTTCCCTCTGTCGGAAGGTGTTGATGAATGTGTGAAGGTATTCAGCAAGCATTCGATCATCGTTGTAGATTGCGAGGGCATTGACGCTGTCCAAGAATACAAAGTTACGAGCTGCGGTGGTCATTCTTAGGATGTACAATGTCCTCAAGAGAACGGACTCAAGCATAATTGGACTGTCCACAAAATGGATGTTTGTGTAGGCGACATCAGTGCCTCCAAGAATGCCGGAGGACACCAAATCAACGAATTGGATTCGTGAAATATCTTCATCAGTGAGCCCAATTGCCTTGAATTCCTCGATACGTTCAGCTGCACCGACGCTGGCACATATGTAAACGCCGCCCATTTCAAACATCTGCATAAGAGGAATGAGAGTGCTCGCAGTGACGTTAAAGGCGTTTGAATTGCCACAACGAACCTGAATTGAACTGTTAAGGCTGACATCTTGAGCGAGTTGCTCAGCAATACGGTCATCAAGTACGAGATTCGTGTACATTATCATCCACCTACCTTGTTTGTTTTATCGTGTTGAGCGCCCCATTTGAGCATTGGAGTAAGCATAACTCCAAGAGGAGTCAACTCGATAGCGTGTTTCGCTCGGCTGTGAGAGGTACCTCGCATCTTTACCACCTGTAGGAAGCGAAGAAGGTGGCCCATGCGTTCTACATCGCCCATGACAATAATCCCGTCTGCGATTGCCTCTTCCACACCGAAGGAAGACCAGTGTGCGTTCTCCGTGGCGGAAGTAATCTCTGAAATGAGGATGGTCGTGCAACCAAGAGAGGCAAGCTTTTTTCCGAGAGTGAAAAGGAAATCACGAATCAATTGCTCGGATTTAATCTTGTAACACAGTGTGGTCACCGAGTCAATCACAAGCCGTGTAGCACCGATCTCGTGAACGATGTTGATAATCGCTTTAATCAAGGCGTGAACATCGTCAAGGTCGAAAGATGCTTTGTCAAGACCGAGCCAAGAATACAGCACGTCCATATCAAAAACGTTGATTTTGCCAGAGTCGACCATTTTCATGTCGAAAAAGGCGTATTGCCGGATGTTCTCGAGGAGTTTAATGGAAGGTTCAGTGGCGGTAAAGTGTGCACATGATTCAGGGAACTTTGCAAGAGCACCACGGACCAGGAATTCCATGGCAAGAGTGGTCTTTCCAGAACCACAAGTACCAGCAGCAAGAACGGTCGAGCCGTGAGGGATGCCACCACGAAGGATTTCGTCCAAGCCATGAATACCCGTAATACAGCGGTCACGGGTGTAATTAGAGGTTGACTGCATGGGATTCAACTTCACCAGTGGCTTTGGGTTCATGAAGCATCCGCTAATTAGCGCTCAAATAGGCACAGGATATCACGAAGTTGAGATTGTGCCTGGAGTCGGTGAAGTTTGGACTGCCCAAGAGGCTTGAGTGCCGTTGAAAGTTGCCTCCATGGACTGGCCTAAAGAGGTGAACAAACCGTCTTCACCGCCCCATTGAACGGTCATCACATCATACGGCCTTGCTTGGTCAAGTTGCGTGTAACGCAGGGAAAGAACGCCTTTTCCGTCATTGAGCAAGTTAATTGAACCCACTCCGAGGAATGATTCCTGAGACAAATCAATGATCTGCGAAGCACCATCACTGGTTTGCGATGTTTCATCCCCAGTAAAAAGGACGGTCGAATGTCCAGAAATAACTCCATCTTGGAACAACAGATTCGTTCCGCCATCTGCGGAGGTGTGATTCAGAGACCATCCTCGCAATGAAAGAGCGAAGTCATTCGGATTATAGATTTCAACCCACTCAGGACCAAGTGATATTGGCCGCACCATAACCTCGCTCAAATAGAGGTCGTTGTCTTTCTGACCCCCTCGATGAACTTCAAGAATGACTCGAAGAATTTCTCCGTTTTGCGAGAATTGACGATTGGCCGAAGAAGAAGCTGTAGCCGTAGAACGTTCTGTGCCTCCGGAAAACAAATCCACGCCAACACGAGAAGCGTTGTCTGATTCAATCACAGAAATCGACAAATAGAGCGAAAAATCAACATCCAAACCGAGTCCCAGCGCCATGTTTTCTTCGGACACATTACGGAGAGCATCGATACGTTGCTCATCCAAAATGCCGCCACTCACCAGACCGGTCTGCACCCGCCCGTTATCTAAAGAGACGGAATCCAATAAATGCCATTCGGATGTCGAATTGTTGAAGTCGAGGCTGTCCGAACCCATTGGAACAAACCATCCACCGTCCGAAGTCAAACGGTCCATTCCTTGTACTGCAGCACGGTCGATTCGATCCACATCAGGGTCGTTCGAGCCCATTTGGAGTTGTGCCAATGAGAGAAAGGCAGTAAGAATCATGAGAAACAACGCAAATGCCGAGAGAAATTCAATGACTGCTGTGAGAGCATTGTCGTCTCTTTCAAGAGAGCAAACCTCCACACCGCGCATGAAGTTGCTACTGTTCGGCGATTGAAGAGGTTGCCGCATGGAGTGAATGCAAATCATCGAATTATTGCGAATATGCCCCCTTCGGGGGCGATGAGTCTTTGAAGCCCCGCTGTGAGCCACCTGTCAATGTCGCGCCGTGCAGTCCGTGAATCTGGTCGTAAAAGCGGAAGTATCTGCTTCGTTCTTCTCCTTCTCTTGGCATCACTTACTGGTTTAATATCGCTACCAGGCGTGTCTGCAAATGAAAGTGGAGATCTCGCACTTATCAACACCAACTCACCCGTTGAAGACTCATGGGATTCTTCTTGGGAGAACATAAACTTCAACGTCACCATCGCCAATGAAGGATTGCAATCAATCGCAAGTCGAGACCTACGATGGTATGCATGCGAAGGTGAAGTCGATGTGAACAGCTGTAAGTCGAATTATGTGGAATATGGAAGTTTTTCCCTCCCGACAATTTACTCTGGGACTACTTCAGATTATCAGTCATCAAACGCATGGAATCCATCTGGAGAAGAAGGTGTTTTTACAATCGTCTACGCATTTGCCCTCCCGGACCAAGACCCATCAGATGACCAATTAATGTTCAGAATCAATCTCACTCGGTCGTTCGTCGACCTCAGCGTTGATTCCAATTATGACCCGACAACCACCTTAACGAACCTTGGTTTCGATGGCGCACAGGCCATTTTGAACACTGGAACTGATTACACTATGGATGCGAAAGGCTCCGTCACGGCGTGTGGTACATGCAACTTCGTTGCCGACATTGGATGGCAACTCTGGTCCAGTGATGGCGTTATTCTGATTTCAGAATCTTCAAACAGTGTTACAAATCTTCCGTCGTGGGGCGGGGCCTCCCCTTTCACGCAGACCATGCCCGCACTCAACCACGATGATGAAGGTACATTTCTGTTAAAGTGGGGTCTGCTTGGCAGCTCCGGAACACCATACGGGGATTTGGAACCATCAAATGATTTATCTGAACTCGTTGTCGTATTCGACGACACAATCGATCTCCAAACAACTTCAATGATTCCAGGTCATGACCCAACGTCAATGGATTACTACTATGGAGAGGAGATGGTGAAAACGGTAATCACCAACAACGGGTATGTCAGCATCTCATCTACGAACGTCATGTTCCAAGTTTACGATCAACTCGGCGAACTTGAGGACGAATCGCAATGTCCACTCAACGATTTTCACCCGGGCCAAGAGCAGACTTGTATGTTCGATGTCACTTTAGTTGGAACGGATAAAATAATGACAATCAGCATACCATCTGTATTTGCGGAAGGCTCAGATTCAACGCCGGGTGACAACAGTTTGACTGAGACAACGGATTTCATCGCCGGCACAATTGACGCTACCATCACCCAAAGTAACTCCCAAGGTATTTACACGACCGGCGACCAAATTATCATGGTAGCTCGAACCGGGGATACCGCTGCGGCGCCACTCAACTATTCCTGGTTCAAAGCAGGAATAATCAACATTGGATACGGTAACATCCTCAACATATCCGGCTCAGTTCTCGGACTCGGCGACCATACTGTCACTCTGCGTGTCACGGATGCATTTGGAGTTCTTGAATCCGCTCACGTCGATGTTACTCTGTTCAACTATGTCTCGCTCGACAACGGCGACCTGTTTTCAGGAGAAGCCGTCACACGCTCACTTTCTTACTTTGAACATGAATCGATTTTACCTGTTCTCGGCACACAATACGGTATCGGAGAAGGGAGAGAGCCCCTGCTTTTGCTCTCGTTCAACATATTATCTGTTGCGGACGACTCGGACAACACTGGACTCGACCGAATGAACATACACCTCAACACTTCAAACATACTCCCAAGCAATATCCCGTTGGAGACCGTGGAATTGAGATACCTTCCATCCCTTGAGGATAATATTTGGACGTATCTCGATGAATACACGAAGAACATCGACAACACGTTTGACATAACTCTGTATGAGAATGGAGTCTTGATGATTATTGGCGTCGCACCGCCCGCAAATATCTCCAGTGGCCCACTGAACTACACACAACTCCAGGCCGGCAGTATTGAACTGAACTGGGCGGCTGAAGGTGACGTGAACAACCCATATGTTGGCTCTTGGAACATCTACAAACTTACCGTATCCAACAATGCAGGCACAATATTCCCAAATCCGTACCCGGATTTCAACTCCGTTGTATGGGAGCAACTTACATCAACAACACAAGTAGCCTCACTCTCACCGAGTATAGACGCCTGGAACGACCCCTCCCCTCTCCAAGATGGAACTTGTGCATCCTATGCCATCATGCCGGCTGACCGAGAAGGTACTCCTGATTTCCTCCACATTGAGATTTCACGAGACGACTCAGGGCAACCTGTAGCATTCTGTGGTGATGCTGTTGCACCAGATAAAGTCGTCACCAACCTACGAGTGACATCATCGTTCACAAACGATACGGAATGCTACAAAATCATGAACGACTGGTCAATGTGTTACGATGTCAACATGTCATGGACATGGCCTGACCATGAAGCAAATGGCAACGTCACTTGGAACCTCTACCGTACCGATCAAAGGCCCGATGAAATCGACATCACCTTCCTGACTCCAATTCAAGAAGGTTTGACAGGTGTATCTGGCGAAAAGGGATACTACAATCAAAGCGGCATATCTGATGAGAACATACGCCCATATCGGACGTTCTACTACATATTGGCCCCAGTCGACTCAGTCGGAAATCAATTGAACGAAGCGAACTACCCAACGAACTCAATCCGTGTGACCATCGAAGATGAATGGTGGGACTACAATCAACACCTCATACCTGAACCAGCACCTGAACCTGAGCCCCCCTTGGGCGTAGAATGGCTGGGAACACTCACCGATTATATGGGTGTTCAGGAGTTCCAATTCACCGGTGCTGCAGCGCTTCTTACGCTCGTAACGAGCATGATTTTCTTACCTCTTATCATCAAGAAAAGAAAGCGCTTGGCGAGAATCATGAATGCGCGCAAGAACAGAGCAAATTCACAAATGACCGCTCAAGACCTTGAAGACTTCTTCGATTGACGAATGTGGCGCGGCAGGGGAGATTCGAACTCCCGAGGTGAGACACCACTGGATTAGCAATCCAGCGCAATGGCCAGGCTATGCGACTGCCGCAGTAACTCGGCGACCGTCGAAGCAGTCATGAACATGACGGTGGACACCGCACTCCGATTGATTCCAAAAACGCATCACTCAGGCCAATGGACCCAAGAATCCGAGCCATGGAGGAGGGACGATGCATACTGCCACGAGAGCGACATGCATCCAACCAAGATAGTACAACGAGCGGAAGAAGGATTTGGCAGCTTTAGGCATTCTCCCATTCTCATCAAGTTCTTCCAATGGGTCAATGTCCCAAACGGATTTCGCATACCAGATTGTGAGGCCACCGGCTAAAAATGCCCAGAGCAGCGGTAAGCCGCTTTCCGGCCAAAAAATTGGAACAAGTCCGAGAAGTAGAAGAAGTACACAGTAAACTTTCGATTCCAATACCGTTCGCTCAGGTCCCTTCACTTCGTTCAGCATAGGGATGTTTACCTTGCCGTATTCACCTGAACGGTACAGTGCAAGTGCCCAAAAATGAGGAGGGGTCCATAGGAAAATGAGCATAAAAAACACCCATGGAATAGGCGAACCAAGATCAAACGGATTCATAGAGTCAATGGATGAAGATGCAGCCGCAGCCCAACCAATTAAAGGTGGAGTTGCACCAGCAATCCCGCCTATCACAATGTTTTGCGGTGTCCGACGTTTCAACCACATGGAATAAATGAGGACATAGAAGGCGACTGAGAAAAACGACCAAAAGGCCGCCTTCCAATGTACGAGGAAAAACATCGAGGAGCCGAGTATAGCAATCAGTAGACCAAACACAAGTGCGCCACGGGCAGAAATGTGTCCTTGAGGTACAGGCCTGTTCTTCGTACGGCGCATGTGTGGGTCAATATCTGCATCGTACCACATGTTGATTGAATTGGAACCTCCAGCAGATAATGTACCAGCAACGACGGTCAAAGCCACAGTGTACGCAGTTTCTGTCCAGGAGCGTTGGACATCCAAAAGTCCGTGTCGGGCAAGCAAGTCATGTACCAATATTGCACAAACGGCCGTTACTTGGAGCAAAACGATGACTCGAAGTTTCATCAATCGCATGAAGACTTTGGGCCATCCCGGGTGAGGCGAAGAGTCCTCAACAGGTTGCTCGCCCACATTCATTCCTCCTCATGTGACGAGGAGCCACTCGAAAGTCGCATGAAGAACGAGGCAGAGACGGCAACCAAGAAACAGCATACACCGAACACGAGATGCAGCAATGAGACCGACTCAGGGAACTGTTCCGTGTCGGCAAGTACGATGTAGGATCCACCAACGAGGACGTTGAGAATCCATAGACCGGCTACAAGGTCGGTTATTCGACCGATCGCAGGCGTCACTTCGTATTTTCGAGAATCAAGGCGAAGTCGGGCAGAGCCGGATACCAAAACGAGACCTACCAGTACTGCACCGAACCTGTGAATCATCTGGATGATGACTCCTGGTCCGTCAAGAGATGGCAGGAGAGATCCATTACACTTCGGCCAGCCATTAGGGAACCCAACCGAACAACCCTGGTTGTATTGTCCACCCGCAGTTGAAGAGACCCATGCGCCAAGTATGAGCAGTGTAAAGACTGCGCCAACCATCGAATCAACTCGAGTTTTATTGGCAGCGACGAATTCTGGATTCATCGAAAAGATGTCCCATCCAGACTGCTCTTCTCGGCGCATCGCAAAGTGTTGGAATATGAAAGTCGAAGTAAAAATACTTGCCAGAGAAAGATGCAATGCCACGGACCAATCTACGTTGTCAAACGAGACCGTTAGAGCTCCGACAAGGGCTTGAACAATGAGGAGTATGCCCGATAAGATGGTTGTTCTGAACACTGTTTTCCCGTAAGTTTCAATCATTCGATAGGCGAGGACAGCGTTCAACAAAACCGGTACAGCGATGACACCTACAAGCATTCGATGGAACCATTCCGAAAAAATTTCAAACGTTGTGTAACGATGGTCGGCCCCACGAGAATCAATCTCGTCAGGATTCTCATCCCAGTAAGCGCCTTGTTCATCAGGGGAGACATCAAATCCCCATGTGCCAAAGCACTGAGGCCAATCGGGACACGACTCGCCCGCATCGTTAATCCGAATCGTGCCGCCTGCAATAATGATGCATAACGCCATCCCGAGGAGAATCAAAGGAAGAGTCGACGGTCGTCGCCACCACGCCTGCCCCATGTGTAACGGTGAGAGCAGACCCCTTTTGAACACATTCATGCACCCATAACTGTGTCGAGAACTCGCTTGCACCTTTACTCAATGCTGCTCATTGCATTGATAATGGCAACCCAAATACCTTCAACAACCTCTTCGTCCGCCGTTGATGACGAATCTGCAGGACTTTTTGACGTCATGATTTTTGATGCTGCATGCGTGAATTCTTCCGACCCGTGTGATGCCGAACGTGTTGTGCATCTGGTCGAATATTACGGTGCGGATTGGTGCGAACCTTGCGAGTTGATTGAAAATGAGATGGATATGCTGAACAGAAGCGACACATTTGTTCTCCAACATCACCCATCGGTTGTCGATGAATCGTTCCTTAGCGCCTCAAAATTGCGTTTTGAATATGAACATCGACTTCTTTTCATTCCAAGCATCGTCATTGATGGACAAGGCCTGCTGACCGGTTCAAGCCAAGGCTTAGAATTGTCAAACGCATTAAGCCTCCGTGAATCGAACTTCAGCGGTTTGAACAATGTATCGCTCAGTAGCGGCAACCTCTCATGGACCGCATCACGTGGGACTTCAGTCAGCGTTTGGATGACTGAAGCAGCACCCCACCCCACCAGGAACAGAACGCATCCAACATTGGCAACAGGAATGATGCAATTCAATGCCACAGATGGCTTTGCTAATATCTCGGCCATGACAAGTGAGGACGGAGGGAAAGTCGTTGTTCTTCTCGAAAAAACCGGCGTATACCGTTTGGTGACTGATTCTCAAAATCCTACCGGTGGAATGGATGTTTACGATGGCAATACAACCGGTTTTGAAACAAATACAGATGGTGTCTCACCTGGCACTCAAGCAGCGGTTTGGACCGTGCTTCTGATCGCATCTCTTCTACCTGCAATGTACATGCGATGGTCAATATCAAAACAAGCCCCGAGCGCCGTGGAAGAGGAGTAATTCTTCGATTGAACCTTGGGGTAGATTCAAGAAGAGTAGGCAGGTCGCCAAACTGCGGGTGTTCCCGTAAGTGATTCTCATGGTTAAGCCAGCACGACTCCACACACGATTTGAAAGAGCTCGAATTATCGGTGCACGCGCACTCCAAATCGGAATGGGCGCTCCGCTTTACGCAAACGAAGAAGTCCTACGTGACGCATTCAGAGAAGAACTTATTTCCCTCTACGGTCTTGAAGAAGCATCGGTACGCTTCGTTCTCGACCCACTCAAGATTGCATTGTATGAGTACGAACACGAACTCATACCAATCGATATCGATCCTCACGAAGACTAATCTTCGTTTCGTGCAGCAAAGCCGTAGAATGCGGCTTGTTTGACATCTGGTAGCGCATCTCTCTTCACGAGTAAAGTGCGTACAGCCCACAAATCAACGAATACCCTGTACTTTGTCGTAGCATCGAGGTAATCCACACCGCTTGAACCGCCTGTACCCATACGCCGCCCAATCATTCGCTCAACCATTCGAGCATGAGCGGAACGGAACAAGATCATCGATTGTTCAAGCCCCACAAAAGAGTCAATGAGTTTTCGAGGCCACGAAAGCAAAGGTAATTCACGGTAAGACTCGATGAACAAAAGACCCGCTCTCGAACGGGATACTACGCCGTCCGGCCGCAAGAAGTGTTCGGCCTGTTCTGTTGATGCCTCTATTCGAGCACGAACCGGTGCTTCTTCTCCGTGGCCAATAGCCACGATGTGTGCTATGACTTCCTCTCCGTGAGACTTCATGGCTTCCAAATGCTGGTCCACAAACGCAGTGAGTACACCGGCGTCACCTTTTGAGCCAGCAAGTGAGCCGTTTATTGGTGTCCGAGCAAGCCAAGCAGAGAGTGCTTCGCGCAACGACGGTTGATTTGATGTTGCTTCAAAGTCGGACAGAACTTGAGCAGTTACTTTTCCTTCTTGAGCTAATTTCTTCATGTGCAACAGAGGATCCATGCCACCCATACGTTGTGAATTGTCAAGACCCAGCAAGACTTCGAGTTCTCGCATTTGCCACGATTCAAATCCAGATGAGGTCCCAAGTTTATCACGGAAAGCAAGGAAATCTTGAGGAGTAAGTGTCTCCATCACTTTCCATTGGTTGGAAAGTAAGCGGAAGATTTCGGTGACTCGATCGAGATGATGGACCATTTGTGGCAAGATTTCTTCGGGGACGTGCTCCTGATTAAGCAAGAGGTGAGTTTCTTTCAATTCCCGAAGAATCAATTTGAACCATAACTCAAACGCTTGATGGACCACAATGAAATGTTGTTCATCGTTCGAAGGAGCGGGACTGTATCCCTCGGGTCCATCTTGCAAAGAGAGCAACTCATTCAATTGAAGATAGCCTCCGTAAGTCATGCGATGAGATGGTGCGCCTTCGGCCATGGTGTAGGATAGGAGTCAAGCCCTTGAAGTCTTCACTCCAATTTGGTCGAATCTACTCCTCCTCATGACGAAGCTTCTCCGCCAGAGAAGATGCGAAGACCAACCCAATATGCGACAACAGTCAGCGTTAACGCAATGCAAAACGAAGGCCAAAAGTCAAGACCCTTGCGCAAGAGAAGTGGTAAAGATACAAAAAACAGCAAAGAAGGCAAAACAAGCCAAAAAATGTCTTTGCTGAAAATGGCAATTTTTTCCGTATCACCCGTGTCGTGATACAACCATAGAAGAGCCGCTATGGAAAGCAACGGCAAGGATGCAAGAAGTGCTCCAAGCAATTCATTTTTCTTCGCTACCTCGCTGACACCCACAATTATTCCGCCAGAAAGAAGAATGCGTAATGTAAATTGAATCCATGCCATATCGAACGATTTGAGCAGAGGGTTTGTCTTTCTTTTGCAAGCGAATAGCCGATTTGAGTAAAATGAAGCCGTTTTGTAAAAGCGAAAAGATTGCCCTACAATAGAAACCCATGAGAACACTCATATCACACATACTTGACCCCTCGACATGGGCGTAGATTCGGATACACTGGCGGGATGGCTCGCAGACTACGACCGTGACAACATCACCATTGGTGTCGTTGCATCACACTCATCGTTGCAAATCTTGCATGGAGCCCGAAAGGAAGGTTTCCGCACACTGGGAATTGCAGTTGGTGAAAACCGCAGGCGATTTTACAAGGCATTCCCTGGCGCAGAACCTGACGAATGGTTAATGCTGGAAAACTACAGAGAAATGCTCGACCACGCCGAATGGTTCCGAGAACGTAATGTCGTCATCATTCCACACGGCTCGTTGGTGGAGTACCTTGGTTCTTCGAATTTCCGTGAGCTTCAAGTTCCAACTTTTGGTAACAGAGGAATCTTGCACTGGGAAAGCAGCAGGGAACGTCAACGCCAGTGGCTTGAAGCCGGCGGATGTACAATGCCAAAAGTTCTCGAAGACCCTCACGACATCGACGGCCCTGTCATCGTGAAGTATGCAGGCGCTAAAGGTGGCCGTGGATACTTTATCGCCAGGAATTACCGAGACTTCCGCAGAAACGTCGACATCGAAGAAGAGTTTACGATTCAAGAGTACGTCCTAGGTTGCAGATACTATCTTCACTTCTTTTTCGACCCTACTGCAACCGATGGATTCCAAGTCCAAGGGAAAGGTAGTCGTGCTGGGACGAACCTAGGACGCCTCGAATTGCTTTCAATGGACAGAAGAGACGAATCAAACGTCGATGAGTTCTACAAACTCGGATCACTGCGTGATTTGCGTGAGATGGAACTTGAACCGTCGTTTGTAGTTACAGGCAACCAACCTGTGGTCATCCGAGAATCACTCCTTCCTCGTGCATTCGAGATGGCAGAAGGTACCGTCGCAGAGTCGTTCGAACTTGAAGAAGGAAGCCGTGGCATGATTGGGCCGTTCTGCCTTGAGACCATTGTCACCGATGCTCTTGAGTTCAAAGTGTTCGAAATTAGCGCACGAATCGTAGCCGGTTCAAACCCCTTCGTTGGAGGCTCTCCGTATTCAGACATCAATGAAGAAAGAATGTCTACCGGTCGACGCATTGCCCGATCCATCCGCAAAGCAAGCGAAAACGATTGCCTCATTGACATTCTCTCTTGAGAGAAACCTTGTGCCCACCATGGCAAGGTATCAACAATCACTTCACATTGATGGAGTGTTTCAGTCGGAATCACTGTTCGATAGCGATTCCAAATCCGGAGCGTTTGGAAGGCTGTTCACAGCTGCTAGGTATTCGTCAAGAGAAACTGCACCATCACCGTCTTTGTCTGCCTGCTTGTGAATAACTTCAGCTTCTTCAACAGACATACCGGTTGCAGAGGCGAGTTCCTCAACTGACAAGAGGGCACTACCGTCCACAGCAGCAGAGGCAAAACGATTTGTGAGTGATTCAAGTTCTGATTCAAGTTCGCGCTTGATTCGTTCTCTTTCTGCTTGGGAAGAGACATCAAAGGAACAAACCTGCATGATTGGGTCGCCGGCGCTCAACTCAGCAGAGAACTCGGTTGTTTCGCCACCGTTATTCACCATGATTTGGAACTTTGTTGGGTCTTTCGAACGACGCTTCTTGTGCTTCTTGTAATAGTGGACATAAACGTGATATTGACCGCCAGGAGCTGTCCCCTCAGGCCAAAATACGTTTTCTACAGGCTTACGAGTTTCTGCTCGTACGTTAGCGTCAACATCCAGTTCGCCACCGCAAGCCGAAATTTTGTTTCCTCCGTGAATACGTTCGCCAGATGGGCACACGATGTGTAGATCGAGATCGTTGTAATTGTTCCACATCAATGAAACTTGGACGTCGGATGATTTTGCTCCTTCGCGCTCAAGGCGGGCCTGAAGTTCCTTGATGGCTTTAGAATTGGCGTTGTTTGATGCAACTTGTTCCTGTTGAGCATTTGCAATCTCTGCGAGACGAGCCTCTTCAGAAGCCAGGAGGTCCTCTTGACGCTTCAACTCACGTTCTGCTGCAAGACGGGCCTCTTCTTGTTCTCGACGGCGGGCCTCATCTTCTTCATCACGGATTTTTTGAGCGGCTTCGTTCGCCAATCGAGATTCTTCAAGGGCGGCTTGACGAGCATCTTCAGCGATTTGCTGACGCTCTGCTTCCTGTTGTGCCCGTGTTTGATAGAGTTGCTCACGTGCCAAACGCTCTGCTTCTTCAAGCGCAAGACGGCTTGAGATTGTTTCTTGGCGACGACGGCGGTTTTCAACAATGGCGAGTTTGCGGTCAATTTCTTTCTTTGCATTTCCGAAACCGGGAGCTCTTGTTCCGTAGCGAAGACCCTCTGGATTCATACCCTGACGCACAGAAACAGTGATGTCTTTCCGGGTGTAAATATACCACAAACCATAACAGAATCCACCGCCAAGAGCGAAGGATGCTACCAGATACGTTATCTCCATCACTTAGCCCTAGGTGGTGCTAGTCTTTGGTAGCATCGGTTGATTGCCGATGAATAAAATGGCCCTAAGCCCTGAATCATCTCTTATCGAGACACATTCTTGGTTGCCTGTTTATAATCTACCCATGCTTAGGTAGTTTGTGCGAGAAATACACTTACGATGGACTGCACAGACAGTGGCGAATTCGGAATATGCTCCAATTGCTAAAATTGCACATTCTCTCGATGTCGTTGGCCACCTTGACATCGGAGAAAAGGGCATTCGACAACTCATCTTTCCCCATTTCTGCGAGGGAAAAGGCCCCAAGGACTTGAATGAAGTACCTTTCCTCAACGTCGAATCTGAACTTGATGGAGGACAGAGTGGCTATCTTGTGGTTTGGAACTCACACCCGTTATCGATTGCAGCTATTCGCTTCTCGAACATTCATATCCTCCCTCCGTACAAATACGGCGGAGAAGGCATTGAAATAACTGTAAGAGGCGTTCCATCCGGTGTTTCTCAATTCTTGAAAACGTGCCGTGCTTGGCTTCCACCGGATACTGTTAAGGTCGTAGAAATGGCTGACAATCAGAGCATCATTGAAGGGACGCTCACTCCGCGTCAGATAGAGTGCGTCAAGGTTGCTGCGTCCTCTGGGTATTACGACCATCCAAAACAGATCAAATTACGGGAACTTTCTGAACTGATGGACATACCTCGTTCAACCCTTCAAGAACACTTGAATCGGGCAGAATTGGCCATGATGAAATGGGCAAGCGAACAAATCAATTCGCAATAAGAGTGCAAAACCTTGAGAACAAGCGGGTTTTGCGAAAGGCATGGACAAGGCCAGTCGTTTGCAGAAAATACTCCCGAATGGCAGAGGCGTTTGGATTCCAATCGACCATGGCGCATCGGATTTCCCTGTTGATGGCCTTATCGACACAGACCATGTCATCCGTTCATTGGTCCGAGCTGGCGTAGATGTCATTCTGGCGCAAAAAGGAGTCGTCAGTCATTACAACCACCTGTGCGAGGACTCAGAGACGAGCATGGTCATCCATTTTTCAGTATCAACTCGTCATGCTGGAGCTGACAGTTCAAACAAGGTCTTGGTTGGAAACGCAGACGAAGTGCTTCCAAGAGGGGGAATTGGCGTCTCGTGTCAAGTTAACATGGGCAGTCCGAATGAAGCATCAATGATCGAGCGCATGGGCCAGATGAGCCGATCTGCTCTTCATCACCAACTCCCAATGTTCGGAATGGTGTATGCTCGTGGAGAGAACCTTTCCATCATGGATGGGGACACAACCAATGCGAATGCTCACGCAGTACGCCTTGCATTCGAACTTGGCTGCGATGCTGCAAAGACCACTTGGACTGGAGATAAAACGAGTTTCGAAAAGGTTGCTGCAGCCGCACCCATTCCGGTCCTCGTTGCCGGTGGACCTGCTACAGGCGCCTCGAAAGGTATTCTGACCCTGGTCAGAGACGCCTTGGATGCCGGAGCATCAGGAATATGCATGGGCCGTCAGGTGTTTGCTCATCCGAACGTTGAAGCAATTGCGAGGGCTCTGGTTATGCTGGTTCATCAAGACTCTACCGTGGAAGAAGCAATGAACGCTTGCGAACTGTGAGGTTTTTGGATGGAATTATGGCTCGATACTCGCCAATCTATAGAATTGGGAGTGACTCTGCCAGAAGGCGTAGACCGTCGCCTCACTTCACAGGAAACCGCATTTGCAACCGATGTGTACCTCGAAAAAGAACGTGTTTTTCATGACGGCAAACGCATTGGATGTTTCATCACAGTTCTCGATGAATCAACGCAACAAACGGCCCGTTCACTCGTTGGAAGTGTCGAATGGCTCGTGCTCGAATTCGAGAACTGGTCAATGATTCCAATTGAAAACCTCATCGCTGCATGTGAAGGCACTCCAACCAAAATTGCTGCCGCCATTACCGAAGTCGAACAAGCGAACGGCGCAGGTTTCGCTCTCGAAAAGGGAGTGGATGCGTTGGTCATTCGACCCGACAAGGAACTCCTTGAAGCATCACTTATCGTTAAATCTCAGCGATTGGAAAAGGCAACATCTACTGCGATTGCTGATTCGCCTATCGGACATACTGGAATCGGAATACTCACCATCACTTCCGTAGAGAATGGAAGCACCTCCGAACGTTATTGCATCGACACAACCAGCTTATTGCACCTCGGCGAAGGGATGTTGCTCGGCTCCAGTGCCTCGAGTCTTGTACTCGTTCATGGGGAAACTGTAGAATCAGAATATGTCCCTCCGCGCCCATTCCGAGTGAATGCTGGGCCGCCTCATGCCTATGTGAGTATGGCTGACGGCACAACCAAGTATCTCTCGGAATTGAGTGCTGGCGACAGTATCCGACTTACAAACACTCAAGGAATCCACCGCAGTGCGACGATTGGTAGATTGAAAATAGAAATTCGACCAATGGTGCTGATTCGGTGGATTGATGAAAATGATAAAGAAGGAAGCATGTTCTTACAACAAGCGGAGACAGTACGCGTCATCAGCCAAGACAATCGCCCGATATCAGTAACATCACTGGAGGAAGGCGACAAAATTCTTGGATGGTGCCAAAAGGGTGCTCGGCACATAGGTGCCGAAATCTCGAGTAAGGTGTCTGAGAGGTGAAATTATGGCAGTACTCGGCGCAGGTAAGGCAAACGGTGGGTGCAGTCTCTTGCACGCAGCAGGCCTTGGCTACGGCGCAAGCATCGGACTCGATATCCCGATTGCGGTTCGGCTACTCGACAAACCAAGTAAACGGGAGTCGAATGACCCTGATGGACTGCTTCCAGCGATCGTTGATGCATGGATGGAAGCAGGTTTTGAGTTGCCTAACAAACTCGAAAAGGGTGATTTACACTGGGCTGTGATCAGTAAAATCCCACCTCGTCAAGGCCTAAAATCCAGTGCAGCAACATCCATTGCGGCATTGAAGGCACTTGCCGATGCTACCGGCACCGAAGTTTCAGATGAAATGTTAGTTGCCATGGCTGCACAAGCTCAAATCTCGTCCGGCATCTCCCTTACTGGGTCTATTGACGATGCATGGGCATGCCTAAAACCAGGGTGGAAACTCATCGACCCACAAGCCGACAGTATTGCTGAGGGTGTACTTTTCGAAGGAAACGGACCCAGTAATGACGATTGGCTGGTGATGGTTGTCTGCAGAGGAGAACGCACTCATCGTCCACAATTGGAAGATTTTCCACCGCATGGCGCCGCATTCCAAAAAGCCCTTACCGCCTTACAAGAAGAAAATGAATTGGTTGCCTTAACCTGGAACGGCCGGGCAATCGTGGCTGTCATGAACGATGTCCAAGGACGAAAAATCACCAACGACGCCATGCTCAATGGGGCACGTGCAGCTGGAATGTCCGGCTCAGGAAACGCTATCATTGTTCTTGCACCGAAGGTTAGCAAACCAAGTTGTGATCGATTGCGAGCATTGTTTGAAAACAACAAAGATATCGTGAAAGTAATTGAAACATCATTCATAACGGCTGATATTGTACCTTAGGGTGAAGACGCAACTTCTTGAAGTAAGGGTCACTCGAAGAATTGAATCCAATGCACATGCACCTCGGAGAATGTATCCGACTGAGCCTATTTGGCACCAGTCATGGCCCCCGCGTTGGTGCTCTGCTTAGCGGAGTCCCAAAGGGCATTCTCTTGGATACACAAGCGATTCAGCGAGCCATGGATGCACGACGGCCAGGTGGACGTTATGCCAGCAAGCGAAAGGAACCAGACATCGTCGAATTCCGCAGCGGCATCGAAGACGGAAAAACAACCGGTGGCGAGATCGAAATCTCGATTGCCAACACAGATGCAAAATCGAGAGATTACAGTTTCCTCCCGGATCACCCTCGTCCAGGCCACCAAGATATGGTCATGCATAAACGCACAAACGGCGAGGCTGATTTACGTGGTGGAGGTTCATCCAGTGCTCGACTCACCGCCGCTTTGGTAGCATCCGCTGCCCTGCTTTCACCGCTGTTGAAACCTCTCGGCATTCAATGCGAAGCGCAGGTAGGTGCCATCGGTACTGTTGAGGCACTCTCGATGGATGAGTGCCCCCCTCGTTGGGAAAACGAGGATTGCCAAGAAATGCGATGCAGAGACCCTGCAGCTGCTTCAAAAATTGTGGATACCGTTGAGCAACATCGCATGAGTCGGAACTCAATAGGAAGTCGTGTTGACTTACGAGTCACTGGTGTCCCCCTTGGACTCGGTGAGCCGTGGTTTGATGGCCTTGAACCCGCTCTCGCTCGAGCCATGATGTCGATACCTGCTGCTAGAGGCGTGGTATTCGGCAGGGGATTCGATGTTGTCCAGATGACTGGAACAGAACATAACGATGCATGGGGTGGCTCAAGTGAGCGTCCTTTACTGGTTGGCGTTAAACCAGACGGAGTGATAGCAGGCCTTGCTACCGGCTCACCAATACACATCTCTGTCGCCTTCAAACCGCCTTCATCGATAGCCACTGAACAACATACGCTCAACTTGGCATCAGGAAATGTGGAGCCTCTCGTCGTCGGTGGCCGGCATGACCCTGTTCTTGGTCCACGTGCCGTGGCCGTGGTCGAAGCGATGGCTCAACTCGTACTGACCGACCTTGCTTTGCGTGGAGGTTTTATCGATGCGTAAGACAATCACAGTCCACAAGTTTGGTGGATCTTGCCTCAGAGACAGATCGGACCTCGATCGGATTGCTGAAGTCATTGAGCACTGGCCTGGTCAATCGTTGGTTGTCGTTTCCGCATTGTGGGGGACAACAGACCGCCTTATGCGTGCGAGTCAAGAACCAAGATACGCAAGCCGTTTGGTAAGCGACCTCTCTAGGCAGCATCTCCGTTTTGCTCCATCACTCGTTGAGGGCGAAAACGGTCATCTGTTCCGTTCAGTTTTGAACGGGATTGAACAGTCTTTGAACGAGTTGGCGCAGTCCCCAAACAATTGGATTGCAATTAATCGATTGCTGGCTGCTGGTGAACGGCTGTCCGCTCTGGTTGTTGCTCAGCACCTGAAAGAAAACGGGATTGAAGCACATCCAGTAGGCGCAGAAGACATTGGCCTCAAATTGAAAGGTATCAATCGTGCTCCAGTGGTCGACCTTGAGACTTCGATGGTTGAACTCGACCGCTCAGCGTTTTTCGGCACTCCAGTAATCACTGGATGGTTCGGTGAAGGAGATGACGGTGAACTCGCCTTACTCGGGCGTGGCGGTAGCGACCATACCGCCACCTCCATAGCGAGATTAGTGGATGCTGACAAAGTGATTCTTTGGAAAGATGTAGATGGCGTGCTTCCTCTCAATCCGAGATGGGGATTAGATTCCTCGCCGATTCCTTACCTTGGTTACAGTGAAGCGGTTGAACTTGCAAGGCTCGACACACCTGTTCTCCATCCAGCAACTGTTGAACCTCTTCGAGGAATTGGAATCCCGTTGGAAATCCGAGACCTGCGCAGCATCGTAAAGGAACAAGCGGCTTCCATTATCGGTCCAGATTTGATTCAAACGCACAAAGTCAAAGCAATTGGTTGCCTACCAAATGTGACACGGCTAACCGTCAGTTCCTCATCCCTTGAAGTCCAAAGTGAAAACCTTGGGCGCGTTCTGATTGACTTAGCAAGTGAGAACATTGCCTGTTGGAACCTCGACTCCATTCCTGGCCAGATTTCATGGATTGTATCGCAACACGACCTCCAAAAGGCAAGCCAAATTGTAACGAACCATTTCTCGACCCCGGATGTAGAGGAGTACGGCGTAATGTTCTCGCTTGTTGGCAACAAACTGCCAAGTGAAGAAAACGCTCTCTTGTCGCTGGATATGATTTCATTGCTGGAACTGGAGATTGTTTCGGTGACCGATCACGCAGTTCGTGTCATCTCGTCACGTCACGATATTTCATCGATGCTTGACACATTAGCCAATCATTTGGGCTTGACCGCAATGGTCTAAGTTCAGTCTTCTGCACGCTTCTCGCGGTAGCTTTGCAAATGGGTTGGGAGATTAAGAGCAAACAATCCTCCGACGACACTGAAAACAAAGAATGTGCCAAGAGCTACACCGTAAACTGAAATCAATTCGACTGATTCTTCCATTCGAGTCGCCGTATCTTTGGAAAAGATTCCAACAAAGAACGGTAGGATGGAGTTTGCTGAGAGAACAATGGTTGCAAGGATGGTTGCAATTATTGGGTTGATGAGAAGAGAGCGGTGGTACTTGCCGACAATCTTCTTTGGATTCATGACATAAACTTCGTTGGTTCGAATGCTGGTATCGAGCATTGAGTATCGCAGAACACCGTTGGACAATTCGAAGTACATGATGAGAAGAACGGCGTAAACGACTACGAGACCTGAGAGCAGGAAAGGCTTGTCTTGCAAACCAAACATATCGCTCGATAGCGTAACTTTAGATGATGCAAAGCGCAGAATGGCAAGAATGAACAAAAGGTTACTTGCGAGGGTGAATCGTCCATCTCGTTGGAAAGTCCCCCAAAATCCGGTTCCAGTAGCACCTGCAATAATCACCAATTGGAGTATCGTTGCAAGTCCAAGGCTTCCAGTGAGCATGTACCAGATCGTACCGTCTGGCGGAGAAATGATGTAAGTCATCAATGAAAGAGCTACAAGGACCCCATAGACGCCGAGTTGGAGGTTCTGAACCATCTTGTCAGGTGGCAAGAACTTCGTTTTCGGGACGAGCGGGCCACCGAGTAGACTTTCGATGAACGAGGGAATTTCAACTTCAGGAATAGCGTCTTTCGGGATTTCACTCCCAACGCCGACTTGTCCTGCTGCCTTCTTACGTGAAGGTGCGGATGAACGCACAGTTTTACCGTCGTACAGGTGAGCAGTGTCGCTGGATGGTCGTGATACAGTCATGTTCTCACCTCAGAATCCTCTTGCCCCGGCAAGTGCGGTTGAAAGGAGCATGTCAGGCTCCCAATCCATGATATTGACACCAAGTCCACGAAGTTCACTGATGAGAACGTCACGTTCTGTTTTCATGACTTCATATCCAGTTCGGTCGATGCGTCGGGCATCAAATTCAAACTCAAGAGAAGATGGAGTCAATACTGTGACATCGAAGTCACGAGCTCGGAAGTCACGCAACGCATTGACGATGGTTGGGTCATCTTCGAGATTGGACAAGAAGATGATCGGACTACCTTTGTTGATATGTGGCATAATTCTGTTGACAACAACCTGCAGCGGAATGTTTCCACGTGCGACAGCACCTGCAAGTTTGGTTAGAATCACATACAATTGCTTCTTACCCGTATCTCTGTCAACACTCACGACTTCGTCGCCGTATACAATGACACCAACGGAGTCACGTCGGCCGAGGAAGAACTTCGCAAGAGAAGCAGCTGCTCGGGTTGAATATACCAAGGCATTACGAGACACAGGACCTGTTTCAGCAACAGACCGCGAATCCACGATGATGATGATATCAGAAACAGCGTCACGTTCTCGTTCATTGACCATGAGTTTTCCAGA
>JAQXFL010000028.1 GCA_029250345.1 Candidatus Poseidoniaceae archaeon | reverse complement strand
ACTCTGTTTTCTTTCTTGGCAAGCGCTCGAATACCTGAACGGAACTCACCTTGAATTGCCAAGTACGCCCCAGATAAGACGAAGGCGACGAGTGAAGCCAATACAACGGATTCTACAGCAATAGATTGTCCAGCGAGAGCCATTGAAATGATGAGGCCAATTGCAGTAACTGCAGGTGGAAGGAGCTTTTCCAAGGTGGCGGCACGTACCAGATAAAGTGCCAAAGACACCAAACCAACAAGCATCAAAACCAGTAGGTTTGTCTCTTGGTCAAACAGGTATTCAGAACCTGTTAATGCAACCGTTGTCAGTGGATTCAAGGCAATCATGATGAAAAAGACGGTAAGGAAACCCATCATCATCGTGAGAAGTTTTCCTGGCAAAGCCTCCATATTCTCCAAATCAAAATCGGTTGCTCCGCGTTCCCGACTTCTTTCCGAAGCCTTGAGCATGATGGCAGAAGACGAAACCAAAGAAAGCGCCCAAATGGACGACTGTCCGTAATTCCACGAGAACAAAAGAGCAAAAATCCCCCACACACCCATCAAGGACTGGGGTTTGCCGCGATGCCGTTCAAAATATACCATCAACGAATGCCCGATGAGAAGACCTCCGAGCACCCCAAGAAGACCGTAAATCGGCAGGGCGCCTGGCCGAGTAACCGCCCATGTCACAACCAGTGTGAGGAGGAAACTTAGATTCCATAATTTTGCAAAACCTGAGTCGCGCAGTCGGGCACCAATTTCTGAAAATCCGACGAGCCTTGATGCCAAATTAAGTCCGACTTCACCGTGGCGGATATTCACCCATATTTGCTGCACAACAAGTACACTCATCCAAAGAAACAGATCAAATTCATCGATGACGATTGGGAGAAGATCTACGGAAATAAGTCGTGAGTCGACATCTGTGGCGAAGAACAGAAGCCAGACCCACGGCCCAATGACTGCAGTTCCAGCAATTGAAGGAGAGGAACGAACAACGGCCAATCCAGACAAACCCAGCCAAATGAAGGCTTGAGTGACGATGAGTGTGCGGGCTCCGTTGTCCAATTCACCTGCGGGAATCAGAAGCGTTAGGAGTCCAACGACAGCCAAACCACCGAGCCAAATGACGTGGTCGGAGACGGCTGTTTGGTTTCGAAGAAGTGCCAGTGCCGTGAACAGCGAGGTCAGTGCAGCATAGACGCTGTATCCATCGAGGCCAAGAGGAAGAGATGCGGGAAGTACGCCGGAACTGTATACAGCGAGTCCGGCCAAAAGAAACGGCATTGGTACAATCAAAAACGGTGCAATATCCTTGAAGTGAACACCACGAACGACGAGATATGAACCAGAAAAGGCACCAATTAACAGCATCAGTTGAGCAAGTGCATAGCCTGTTTCCAAACGGTGAGCGGCAATTGCCAACAACGCACCGATCATACCGAGGCCAACGGATACTGCCCACAGTGAAGGATTTCCGAGACCCATGCCTTCGAATGCCTTTGAAAACCAGTTTTCAGCACGTACGAACCGTGCGGCAATTGTGGCGTTTGTTGCCGTGACAAAGGCCATGAGCAGGAACAACAGTAAGTCGTCGTCAAAAGAAACGAGTTCAAGCCCAAACAATTCCCAATTGTTCGAAAGAGCATGGACGCCGACCCAGAGGTAAGAAGAAGCGATTCCGAGGCTCGCTAAATTTCCTGAGCCGCGATATATTGCCAGGCCGTGCATTAAGAGCGTACCCATGGCAATCATGCCGGCTATTCCAACTTCCCCGTACAAAGCTCCAGCCGCACTGCCAACCAAGAGAAGAATCAGGGTTGCTTGTGCTGCAATGGCGTCTTCATCGTGACGCTGGGCAATGAAGACGTTCATCGAAACTATACCGATGAGGCTGATTCCAAGCGTCTCGCTTGCTCCAAAGGGTGATGCATCAAACCAACCCCAATGCCATGCATCGAGAGCAAGCCCATAGAATAATTTCATCGAAATAATAACCCAGGTTACGCCAAGGAGCCTCATGTTTGGATTTGGAATCCATCGCTCTCCAAGATACAACCCTAAAATACCCATGAAAAGCAGCCCTGCGCCGCTGAGAAGTTCTGGCAAAACAGTTCCAACCAGTGCTCCAATTGCAGACCAAATGAAGACCATAGCCACTAAGAGGCCGAGACTCAAACGCTTTTCCCCGTGCACAGCCAAATCGGTTACGCTGTCCATATCCGGCGGATTCTCAACGGTTCCATCGCTCTGCACCGCTCCAGCTCCAGTCGACTCTTCGTCACCGGAAGTGAACAAAGGAGAAATCTCGCCAACTGCTATGTCCTCTACAACAGATTCGACTGCGACTGGTTGAGCAGTTTCCTCCTCCTCCATATTAACCATGAACGAATTGATGTCAATTCCTTTTGCGCGCTGGAAGGTGCGTTTACGGACCATCTCATCGCGAGATGAGGTGGGGGCCGGTGTAGAACGACGCCCCTTCGACTCATCTGTCATGACTTGCTCTTCCAAGAAGTCCCCTTCAATGCTTCCGCCGGATGCTGGTTTCGGCGGTGTTTTCCCGGGGTGTTGAAAAAACACCACAGAAATCCCCCCTGTGCCGCAATACCTCGTTTTTCACGAAGGAAATACGGTTCTGAAGAAATGTGACAGCCAAAAGGGACAAAGAGGGCCCGCGGAAGGAGGTGGCATGGCGGCCACCCATGGGACTCCGACCGGAGACCTAAACGCGCACGGAATTACTCCCTCTGGAGATGTCTACTGGAACCAAGATGCTGCAACTCTGATCGAGTTGGCCGTCAGTCGGAAAGAAGGTGTTTTCAGTGCCCATCGAGCCCTTGTCACAGAGACAGGAGAGCGTACTGGCCGTTCCCCGAACGACAAGTTCATTGTTGACGAAGCAACAACCACAGAAGACATCAACTGGGGCGACGTCAATGTATCAACTGACCTTGAAACCTTCACGAAAATGAGAGCGAAGGTCGTCGAATACCTCTCCGCCCAAGACACACTGTTTGTCCAGGATTTGTACTGTGGCGCTGATTTCAGTGAAGCCCTTCCAATCCGTGTCATCAACCAAAACGCATGGCACAACGCCTTTGCACGAAACATGTTCATTCGACCAGATGCTGAACGGCTTGCTTCTCATTCCCCTGAATTCACCGTAATGCACGCTCCGCACTTTGAAGCGGATGCTGAACAAGATGGCCTCAACTCCCATTGTTTTGTTATTGTAAATTACCAAGCGAAAGAAGTCATCATTGGTGGAACTCGCTACGCTGGTGAAATCAAAAAATCGATTTTCTCAGTCATGAATCTCATCCTACCAAAGAAAGGCATTCTGCCAATGCACTGCTCTGCAAACACCACTGGCGAGAACACAGCTATCTTTTTCGGACTTTCTGGAACCGGTAAAACAACACTTTCAGCAGATCCAAACCGAGCGCTCATCGGCGACGATGAACACGGCTGGGGCGCAAACGGCGTCTTCAACTTCGAAGGCGGATGCTATGCGAAACTCATTGACCTGTCCGAAGAAGACGAACCTGAGATTTTTGGAACAACCCGAAAGTTCGGTACCGTCCTCGAAAACATCGTCAT
>JAQXFL010000011.1 GCA_029250345.1 Candidatus Poseidoniaceae archaeon | reverse complement strand
GCAGCATACAACGAGGCCTGGGATAACGGAGATGTCGACGCACTTGCCAAGATTATCCACGATGATTGCGTATTCAACCCACACGTCGGTGGAATCACCATGAGCAAGTCTGACATTCTTGGATTCGCAGGTGGCGACAATACCCCTCAATCAGAAAACAACCGTATCTTGTTCGAGAACGACGAAGTCGGTGTCGCACACTCAATCGTGCACTTCGCAAACGATTCCGACTCTGAAGCAGTCATGTCCTTCATGCGCTTCAAAGACGGCCAAATCATTCTCATGGAAACCGGTGCTACACCACTTTCCGATGATTACAAGCTCGTTGGAACCGAGTGAACCTATCACCTGCACTCTTCACATTGAGTGAAGAATGAGCCGTGTTCATCCTATGAATCCAGGATAGTACTGCTGAGTGTATTGTACAGCACTCTCTTGCGGGTAGCCTTGCGCAATCAAACCGTTGTAGTATTCACGGGCTGGGTCTGGCTGAACGGGTGCAGGTTGCGCAACAGGTTGTGCTGCCATGTTTGGCATTGCAACGGCTGCAGCAGGTTGAGCTGCCATGTTCGGCATACCACCGGCAACCGGTGCAACTGTGTTGCTGTAATCGGGCATCATGACCGTTGGTTGTGCTGCCATGTTTGGCATTGCTGGCATTGCGCCACCCATTGGAGCAAAATTGCTATCGGTCCAATTCTTGTCAACCGCATCACCTTCTGGCTTTCGAATGAAGAAGAAAGCAAGAGCAGCAATGACGGCAAGCGCCACAACAGCACCAATTCCGATGATTATCGTTGAGGATGAAGAAGCGCCATCGCTTGATGAAGCATCCTTAATCCAACGCAGTGGGTCATCAGGATAAGCATCAGCTCCGTCGCTGACTTTCCAATCACCAGATGGGTTCGAGTAGCCGTCACCGTCTGCATCAAAACAACCGGTTCGATCCACCGTAGAATTACCCGCACCGGAGATACAAGCGTCGGCACCATCAGCGAGCGTCCATGAAGCATCAGGGTCGGAGTATCCGTCACCATCGGTGTCTGTGCAGCCAATTCGGTCAATACTCGAGGAGTCTCGAACGGTTGGGCAAGCATCTGGAGTGATTCCGAGAGGATTATCACCAAAACCATCGCCATCTGCATCGGACCATTGAGATGCTTCGTCAGGGAACGCATCGCCACCTAATTCGTATCCCCACGTGATGTCAGGGTTTGAGTATCCATCACCATCAACGTCCATGCATCCAAAGCGGTCTGCTGTTGAGTTGCCGGGAAGTGATGGGCATGCATCGGGTTGGTTTCCACTTTCATTGTCACCAAATGAATCCATATCGGCATCTTCCCATTGAGTCGGGTCGTTATCGAAGGCATCCATGAAGTCAGCCCATCCATCTGAATCGGTGTCAAGACATCCGAGGATTCCTTGTTGCCAAGATGTTCCAAACTGGTTTGGACATGCATCTTGTTCTGTGGCTCCGTCGACGTAGATTCCATTCCACGAGGATTTGCGGTCATCCCATGTCGAGTTCCCCCAATTGTCACCAAATCCGTCTTCGTCTGAATCGGCCCATTGTGTGGCATCGTTCGGGAAGGCGTCTGCACCATCTTCGATGTACCAAGTGGAGTCAGCATCCGAATAACCGTCTTCGTCAGAATCCAGGCAGCCCAATCGGTCAACGGTCGAAGTGCCTGGGACTGAAGAGCAATCGTCTGGAGAGAGACCTTGCTGGTTGTCTCCATAGCCGTCTGTATCTTCATCCAACCACTGCGTCACATCGTTCGGGAACGCATCATCGGAATTCGACCAGCCGTCTCCATCCAGATCTGGACATGCATTCTTGCCTCCAAGGGTTGAGTTGCCAGCTTCATTCGGACAATCATCGTAGGTGTCCGACCAGCCATCGCTGTCTGTGTCAAGACACCCGGTAGTACCGAGCGTTGATGTTCCAGCAGTTGTAGGACAGTCGTCTTCGACATCGTCGAAACCATCCGCATCATCATCAACATCCTCGTCAGAGTCACGGCAACCGTCACCATCAAGATCGTTTGAGGAATCTGAGATCCATGTTGGGCGTGGAGGAGCATAGGAAGTGTATGGGCAAATGTCGTTCACATCGAGAACCTGGTCGTTGTCGTCATCGAGGTCTTCTACGTCGTCTTTGCAACCGTCGTTATCCCAATCGGTCGAAGCGGAAGGGTTGGATGTGTCTTGCATACTTGTCCAGTTGAATTCGCCACCCCGAGGACAAAGGTCAGGGAAATTGTCTGTCAGTCCGTCGTTGTCATCGTCGGAATCGCACGCATCGCCCTTATCGTCCATGTCTGAGTTCGCTTGAGTCGGGTTGGAAACCGTAGGACAATTGTCATCCACGTCAACAATACTATCGCTGTCAGAATCCTTCAGTGCAGTAGGATCAAACGCCCAAATGAACGCATCTCGGCCACCGGTTGATGTGACTGATGCACCTGCATGGGTCATCGAACCGGAATAAGAACCAGCGACGCCGATTGCGTCGGTGAAGTTGACAGCCAGACCCCATGCGTAATCGTATTGAGAACCACCAACCTGTTCAGCCCACTCAGCCGAGCCAGACGGTGAAAGACCGACCACGAATCCATCGTGATTCGAAGGAGTGAGTGTGTACGAACTTGCAGTGTGTTGAGCAATAATATATCCGCCATACACCACCAAACCGTTGGAAGTAATTGCAAGACCTTGGGGTTCATCAGCTTGACTGGAACCAGAAACAAACGCCCAACTGTTCGCAGATGAAGCCGCTTCACGTACCACGAAAATATCGTTACCGCCATAGGAAGCGGTGGCTGACCATCCGGTACCTGTGATTGTTCCACCGAACGTACCTGCATAGTAAGTGTCGCCATTGAAGTCTATTTCGACGTCCAGGATGATGGTTTGTTCGTTTGGAGTTCCGTAGCCCTCAAGGCCAACTAGGCCGCCACTTGAATCAAGTTCAACGACGACTGCATCGATTGTTCCTTTGGCGAGGTAACTGGTCGAATCCCATAGAGAAAATCCGTCAGAAATTGTTGCAATCTTCACACCGCCGTTCATTGTCGGAGCCATATCGAAAACTCGGTTGACACCGACACCGCCACCACTGACAACCCAATTCAACGAGCCAGAGGCGAAATCATAGCTTGTGACGTAGACTTGTGCGTTTGAGACATTCAATGAAATGCCACCAAAATCTGTTTCGCCTTCAAATTCACCGGTCAAGAGTACATCGCCGTTCGCAGAAAATTCAACACCGGTGGTTGAACTGTATTCGCCGGACCCGTTTACGACCGTTTCGAGGCCTTTCACCCATTGCCAATCGCCGTTGGGAGTCGCCGTAGCAACGAACCCTTCAAAGTGGTAACCAGAATTGGTATTGGACAAGATGATGTTTTGCCCTTGGATACTTGGGAATGCGATTTCGCCGTAGAAGTAGCCGGAAATGGCAATATCTCCTGAGACGTCAACTGCTACATCGGTTAGGAAAGAAAGTCCGCCCGCACCGTAACTGTGATCAGCTCCGAATACAGAGCGCCAAACACCTGCTTCGTCGGTTACTGCAAGGAAAAATTCACCGTAGTTGGCGTACGGCGAGGTTGGTTGGAGCGTATTCGTCCCAAACGTAAGTGAAGTATTGTATTCCGAACCGATAATCCATCCACCCGAACCGAGTGCTGCAATGTGATTGGCGTCAATGCTTTGAGCGTTTGAGCCTCCAGCAGAGAGGTATGAGGACGAAGTTCCACGGCCTGAGGTAAATTGAACATCCTCGGATTCCCCTTCATCGAGAACAGACTCAGGCACAGGATACTGTAAGACCACGACCGAGGCGAGCATCAAAAATGTTAGCAAGAGTGCTGAGAGTCGAGTATTCAATGGGCGCATAGCAGAACGACTACGCCGACTGACATCAAACCTTTGCTACCAAGTGCAGGCATTGCTGCCTGAAAAACGGTAATCACTCAAGGTTGGTTTCGAGCTGCAACAAATCGCTGTCACCAGCATCGATGATGCTGATGGTAGAAACCGAAAACGGCTTACCACAGGCAATTCCAAGTTCACGGTTTACCATGCTTGCACGGAATTTGGTCACTTCGGGGTGATTTGCGTGCAATTCATCGATAAATTCGGTTGGGCAGTTCGCAGCAAAAATCACGACTTTCGCTTCACCACGAGCACACGCATCGAGTGCTTGGCGTTGTCCAAATCGTAGGTTTCCAGTTGCAATTGCATTCTTCAGTTGTCGGCTTAGGTCCATATTTTATTCCTCCATACTCCACATTGTTTCTCATGGGTAGAAAATAATCATTCAGGGATGTAGTAGAGTTCAACACTACCGGTTCCAAGTGAAATTGGTTGTCCGACAATGATGTTCTCTGCAACACCAGTGAGGTAATCTTTCTCGCCGATAACACCGGCCTTGAGCAGGTGGTTCACGGTAACTTCGAAAGCAGCACGAGCAAGGATACTGTGCTTTGTACCCGATACACCGTGTCGACCAATAGCACGGACTTCACCTTCGGAAGTCATGACATCAGCAACAAGGAGCAAGTGTCGTACATCGACTTCCAAACGAGCACCGTCGAGGGTTGCTTGGAGTTCGTTGACGATTGCTTGTCGAGCAGCTTCAATTCCGAGGAAGTCAAAGATTTCGATGATGTTGTTTGTGTAGGTGCGGTTTCGGTCGATGGTTTCGATCTCACTCACACGGGTCAGGTTTGAACCGATGGTTGAGAGGTAGTATTCGCCTGTTTTGTCGTCAAGTTGGACGTTGGCTCGAGTGATGTTCGGGATACCTTTGAGTCGCATGTCGCGGATTTTCTCTTCCAGCTGCAAAAGCATGGTGTACGAAGGAGGGTTCTCAGCGAGTTCAGCCAAATCTTCTTCAGAGTGCACACCAGGAATGAGGGTGAGCGTCGACGGATTCTTTTCCTTGTCTGCTTGGACAAAGAGACGAGTAGCCCGTTCGAGCTTGTCTTTCACTTCAGCACCGGTCATGTTCTTTTGCTTGAGCATACCCTTGTTGAGCTTGAGAACCAGACGACGTTGAGCGACGTCAGTTTCCAAAGTAGCAATGTTCACAGTGTGAGTTTCTTCAATGGCTGCAGCAAGCTTTTGCGCTTCCTTAGCATCTGTCATCTTATCCTTCGACAAGCGAATAATCATTGTTGGCGTATTAGGTACCTTTCGTGCATCGACAATCTCGATGATACGAGGTAGACCTTGAGTGACGTTCACTGTCGCAACACCCGCATAGTGGAACGTACGCATGGTCATCTGTGTACCCGGCTCACCAATCGATTGAGCAGTAATAATTCCTGCAGCTTCGTATGGATCAATGCTCGCACGGTCCAGAGCGACAACAGCTTCGTCAACAACTTTCTTTGCTTGAGCCTTGGTCAACTTCTTCTTGCCACGTGCATGAATTGCAACGGTAAGGTCGTGGAAAATTCGATTTGTAAATCGAGCAGAGCCGTTGTCTTCAACAGCAGCCACGAGCGACTTGAAAATTGGGTCATCACACAACTCATCCTCATACTCCAGGAGTTTCGATTCGAGGTTGTATTCAGTCATAGAAACGGACGTCTTTGCACGAGCAATGGAGCGTCCAGTACGGCGAAGTCGGACTGATGTTGTTGGTCCAGTGTTTTCGCTGTTTGAATCTCCGCCCTTCTTGTTCGCAGCATCAATGGTTGCTTTGATGGTTGCAGCAGTTTCCGAGTCGGTCTCACACAGTTGTGCGATTTCACCAGCAGCGAGGATTTTGACATCGTCCCACTTCTTGTCATCAGCAAGGGTGTGAGCATAGTTTTCCGCAATGCCCAAATCCATGAGCTTCTTCTTGGTTGCACTCTTTACGACCATCAGTTTTCGCCTCCTTCTGTTCCAGCATCTTCATACTCGATGCCACCGAAGTCGTCTTCCTTTTCTTCACGTTCAAAGGAATCACGTTCAACAACGGTTGCACCTTCGGTTCCGAGAGCCTCATCGACGATAACATCGATGTTGAACGGAGAACCGTGCACACCACGGGACGGATCAATTCCGTCTTCTCCGTAGCTGAATTGAATGATACGGTTTGCAGTGTTACGAACCGAGAGCATTGAATCATCGTAGACCTTCAAATCATCCATTGCGTTAATCAAACGGCGTTGCATGTATCCGGACTTTGCAGTACGAACCGCAGTATCGACCAGAGATTCACGGCCAGAAATGGAGAGCATAAAGAACTCCGTAGGCTCAAGACCACGCTTGAAAGAACTCGAGATGAAACCACGGTCTGCAGCTGCACGTCCACCACGGCGGAAGTGAGGTAGAACACGTTCGTTGTATCCACGCTCAAGTCGCTTACCACGAACCTTTGCTTGTCCAATCGAACCAGCCATCATGTTGAGGTTGTCCATTGAACCACGAGCACCAGAAATGGCCATGTTGACTGCAGCGTTGGTCGAACCGGACTGAGCCAGTTCGTTCTTTGCCACGTCACCCGCTTCTTGCTTACCTTGGTCGAGAATGACCATGATATCTTCTTCGAGCGTTTCTCGAGGTGTACGTCCAGGCCGTGTTTCGTATCCACGACCATCCTTTCCGAACTTGTCGAGTGCTGCTTGAACAAGCACACCCGCTTCGATGTTTGCGTTCTTAATCGACTGCAGAGCCTCAGCACTGAGATCTTCGTCGTCAATACCGGTGGTAAATCCGAGCGAAGTACACGCAGCGATGGAAAGGCGGGTAAAGTCGTCAAGGAACTTCGCACCGAGTTCAGGTCCGTTGGTTTGAACGATAGCATCGAGGAGACGTCCGTCTTCAGCACCGATTGCACGCTTGTCCAGTGTTCCTTCAACCATTCCGTTCTTGACAACCACGTCGTCGTTGGAACGGCTGCGGAATCGCAGGTGGATGTTGTCTGGGATAATCAATGAAATGATGTCCTGTCCACGGAAGCATTCCTTACCGTTTTCGTCCTTGACAATTGCAGGGAGTTCTCCGGTGTAATCGATGTTACCGAGCATTTCCAGTCCGTGTCGGCGGTTGATGAGGGTCCCTGGGCGCGAAAGCAAGTAAGCACCAGAAATGTGGTCGTGTATTCCACCAATAACTGCTCCACCGTATCGAGGGGTTAGGATGTGTTCTTGGACACGCATCAAGATTTTTGCTTCGGCACGAGCCTCTTCAGATTGAATAACGTGCAAGTTCATTTCGTCACCGTCAAAGTCAGCGTTGTACGGAGTACACACTGCGAGGTTGAAACGGAAGGTGTGACCTTCCATAACTCGAACTTCGTGGACCATCATCGACATTCTGTGGAGAGATGGTTGTCGGTTGAAAATTGCGACGTCTCCATCAATCAAGTGGCGTTCTACCAAGAGACCAGGCTTCGGGTTTCCGTTGCGGTCAATGGTTGAAAGTCGGTCTTCGACACGTGTTTGGTCGCCCCATTCGTCTGCCGGGCTACCACAGTGAGGGCAGCTGACTTGGAGATGTTCTGGGTGTGGGTCTGGATGAACCTTGTCTGCTTGAGCCAATTCGTGCATCCAACGGTAGTGGAGTTTAGCACGAGGATCGTCTTCAGCGAGTTTCTGAGAATCAAGGTCTTCACCACGAAGGTTTGCAAGAGTTGCTTCGTCGTCAACGACGTAGCTGGTTTCTTGAGTTCCGTCAGGATTAACAAAGATTTCAGGTTTGATGACGAGACCTGGCAAGAAGTTTGGTGCTGGAAGGCATTGATGCATGTCTGGGCGAAGTGTTGTTTCTTCGTTACACTCAGGGTTGTGGCATCGGAATCCAGCGTTAATCAAACGGCTGCGTTGGTTGATTCGAACACGTCGGTTGTCACCACGGATGATGTAGTTCACACCAGGGTGAACATCAGGACCACGGAGAATCATTTGACGCATCTGTTCACGGTTACGGGATGTAACACGGATAGGGACGGTCAGTTCCTTTGCAATCTTCTTTGGGACACCAACTTCGTTGACGCCCAAGTATGGATCAGGAGAGATAACTGAACGAGCACAGAAGTTAACACGCTTTCCGGAGAGGTTACTACGGAATCGGCCTTCCTTACCCTTAAGACGCTGCGTGAGTGTCTTCAGAGTTCGACCGGATCGGTGGCGAGCAGGTGGAATTCCAGAGGTTTGGTTGTCGAAGTAGGTGGTAATGTGGTATTGCAACAGTTCCCAAAGGTCCTCAACAATCAATTGTGGAGCACCAGTATCTCGGTTTTCACGCAATCGTTGGTTGATTCGCAGCACGTCAACAAGTTTGTGCGTCAAATCGTCTTCGGAGCGGTCTCCGCTGTCCAAAGTAATCGATGGTCGAACGGTGATTGGAGGAACTGGTAGAACCTTGAGAACAATCCATTCAGGTCGGTTTTGCTTGTCCATACCAATGAAAATCAAATCATCAGAAGGAATTGCGCTGAGCCATTCTCGGACATCGCGAGGATTGAGTTTACGCTCAATCTCTGCCTTTCCTGCACCTTGCGACTCCAGCTTTTCCTTGAAGGTCGTAGGCTTATCAAGCATAATCTTGCCTTGCATAGCTTGGCAGTGCATACACTGTCCACGTCGGGTTCCGGTCGTAACCTTCTCGACTTCCTTGATGATCTTAGCAAATTCAGTCGAACCGACACCGTGCTTGATTTGGATATCACGGATACGTGTTCGGTAGTAATCTTGCTCACTCAATTCAGGGTTTGAAGGGTGAGTACTCGGGGTGTCGTGCAACAAAATTCTGCTGCACTTCGAACAAGTTGCCTTCAGAGCGGTCTTGATGAGGTTCACGAATCCAATGTGAATGACTGGAAGTTCCAGAGCGATGTGGCCAAAGTGACCAGGCGACTCGTCGTACTTACAGTTGTCAGTTGGACAGACCGAGCCAGGTTCGATGACACCCATGTGGGAATCCATCAATCCTTGGTTGTATGGACGTCCATCGTCCTTGTAGGTATCTGGAGTCTTGACTTCCACAGATGACATCTTACGGATTTCACTCGGGTCCATCAAGCTGAAGCGAATTTGTGCAATTCGCTTTGGGATTAGTGTTGTTCTTCGGCTCATCTTCGGTCCTCCAGTTCTAGTCTCATGGCAACCCCGAGACTCTTCATTTCATCCAGTAGAAGTTTGAATGCATAGGAAGTCTGTACCTTGTAGACTTCTGCACCATCTCCATGAACTGGACTGACGTAGGTTCGGCGTTTTGGATCGTACCATGCAATGTGCCCAGATTGAGCACATACAAACATGTCAATACCGTCAGACTCATCGAGTAGACGGTCCTTGATGACCATCGAAGCACCGTGTGCAATCAGACAGTCACGTTCCATCTCACCAAATCGAAGACCACCTTGACGGGCACGTCCTTCGGTTGGTTGACGGGTAAGAATTTGAACACGTCCACGGGAACGGGCGTGAATCTTGGAACTGACAAGATGGTGGAGTCTCTGATAGTAGATGCATCCAACGAAAATTTCAGCAGGGTATGATTCACCAGTTTCTCCGTTAACCATTATTTCACGGCCTGTGTGTGCAAGTCCGTTTCGGACAAGACCATCACGTAGGCTGCTTTCCTTTTCTCCACGGAATGCAGTACCGTCAA
>JAQXFL010000022.1 GCA_029250345.1 Candidatus Poseidoniaceae archaeon | reverse complement strand
CTTGCCATCGGCGGAATGATGGCCATGGTGTTGATACTTGTGAGTCTTCAGTCCTCCGATATTAGTGTCCGTCTCGTGGTGACCGTTCTTTGCTTAGCTTTGTTTGGTCCTCGTTGTGAGGCACTCATTTGTTCGTTCCAAGGACACTTGATGCTCCAAGGACGACGATGGGGAGCGGACCTTCGTGGTGCATTTTGGAGATGTGCTTATGTCGTGATGTTTGCGTTTGCCTTGGTCAATGTTTCTGCATGGATTTTTATCATCCCTGCAGCACTTATTTTCAACCGTTACTCTGAGTCTTGGATTTGGGAATCGATTCCAAAGGAGGGGAAGAAACGCTTGCGAAAGATTTGGGCTCGTAACGCCAGAGATGCTCAAATCAAGCAGGAACAAGGCGGAGCGTCGCAAGAACTCGGTAGAACCGATGCAGAGGAATAGATGTAAATACCTACTCACTTATACTGTATCTCTCGTTTTTCATTCTTTTTCTTGTATCATTGCAAATAAGCGTTGTCGGGGTTTTCCGCACACAAGCGTTATACAACGTCGGCCAAACCAACCGTCATGGGTACCTGCCCCTACTGTCAAAGTGTGACCTACACGGGTGACACCATTTGCTATTCATGTGGCAGGATTCTAGCCAGTATGCGTTCGAACAAGTTCGCAATGGAGCAGCAATTCCACAAGGGCAGTCTTGACACGTCGTATAAAATGACCAAAAGTCCGACAGCCGGTGGTGTCGTTCAAACACACACTGGTCGACGCGTCGATATCATGAAGAACCGTAGAAACAAGACGCGTCATTTGGTTTTGTTGGTTCTGGTTACGTTCATCATGTTGGCTCCGCAAGTTCGTGAAAATGTGTTTGAAAAATGGGCGCCAGGACTCAAAGAATACATCATGCTACTCCCCGCAGAGTTTCACATCTATCCGAATGAAGCTGTTTTCACGCTTGACAGAACCGTTGAATTTACCAACGGGGCTCAGAATGGATGGGCGTATGAAGACATCCTGATTCCGATGGATATCGAATCCCTTGTCGGAGAAAGTTCTGATTTCAAATATACAAACGGCGATTCACCCCGCCCGACTGAAACTCTACAGGAACTTCTTGCAGTGAATGTGCTGTTGAAATCGAACGACCAAGTTGTAGACGATTTCATAGAAATACCGATCAATGGTTCGACCTTATCGTATGCCGACCGTATTACGACTTCGCAGGGTCATCATGTCTGGTGGCCTGGATTCGATGCAAACGACAATCAATCGTGCAGAGTCTCACAGTGTGTTAAGTTTGAACTGAACCTTAGCCCGGGTGAGAGAGCTATTTTTTCCTTCCAAGCAACTGTAAAAAGCACTTCATATTCTTGGTGGGACAAGTCTACGAGGGTCGATTCACGCATTGCTGGAATCGATGATGGAATAAACCTCGAAAACAGTGGGACATTCGAAGACTTGATGTCTCGCAATGACGGTAACAAGTCTCGTGACTTCACAGATGCCACCTGGTTTGACCGTGGCAACAGGGATGGTGTTTACTATGGATATGCGATTAACTCTCAACACGATCAGGTAGCGCAAACCGCTGCGGTTATCTCTGCAAGACTTCCTGAAAATCAAAAGGAGAATGCCTACGCTTATTCAAGGGCAGCCTTTGATTACCTTCATGAATTTGTATCGTACGATAAAAACGCTCCACTGACCGCTCGGAGTGGCCCAGAATGTCTTGAAGCGAAGACCGGAGATTGTGACGAACAGACGAACGCCTTCCTCTCTCTTTTGAGGGTCAAGAATATCCCGGGTTGGTATGTTTTTGGTGCATTGGCTGATATGGAATACAATGTTTGGGAAGGCCACGGTTGGGGTTATATTCAACTTCCAATGAGTGATTCGTGGTGTGAATCCAGAGATATTTCACTGAATTCATGCTTTGTTGATGCATCCGTCGATGTTGTCAACAACAAATGGCTACTTCACACTCCGAATGCATACATTTCTTGGATTGAACAACCCGACAGCACCGGTACATTGCTCAATAATTATTACTCACCTGGACAATTTTCAAAGAACGCAGGTACAGATCGAATGCCGCCGATGTACACCACTCTCGGGGAAGTCGACCTCATCGGCGGAAAATATCAGGTGAAAATCCTTGCAGAGGACCTTGGGTGATACCATGCGGATAATTATTGGTGGCGCAGGAAGAGTCGGTACGGACATGGCTCGAGCATTACGGGCTGAAGACATGGATGTGGTTCTTGTCGACTCTGATTCTCGAGCGGTCAAGAACGCTCAAAATCTCGACGTACTCGTCATCCATGGAGACCTGACCACCCGTGAGAAACTTTACGAGGCAGGAATTGGAGAAGCATCAGTTTTCGTTGCTGCAACCAATTCTGATGAGCGAAATTTGCTTGCTTGCGCACTGGCTGATCATGCTCACAACGAGCTTGCTGGCCCGAAGGCCAAGCCATTGCTTTCCATTTGCCGTGTTCGAAACATGAACTACATCAACGAACAAAACGATGGAAAACTTCAGGCATGGGCGAAGGTGAACCATGTCGTCAATCCACTCGAAGGAGCCATTCGACGGCTTCACTCTGGTTTGCGCTCGTCTGCGATTGAGGAAGTCGTTCCTTTCGGTCACGATGCGTTCATTATTGAACTGGACGTCACTGCTGAAGCATCGCAAGTGGTCTTCCAAAAGCTCGGTGAAGCTTCGCAAAAAATCGAAGGTGGAATGCCTCTCATCGTTGGATTAAAGCGTGAGGGTGAGAAAAGCCTCGTACCAGATGGGGACTTCATGCTGATGCCAAACGACCGAATCGCCGTGGCGACAACGGGACTTTCGAGTTTCAATCGAATTCTGAACATTTTTGGCCACGAGGCTACAGATTTTCCAGCACAGCCACGTGTTGCAGTCATTGGTGCCAACAAAATCGGTCAACGGATTGCTGACGATTGGCTTGAATCAGGAGCTTCAGTCACCGTTATTGAACGAGATTTGCAGGTTGCAAACTCTTTTTCGGGTACAAACATTGGTTCGCACCCGAATCTCGAAGTCATACACGGCGACCATCTCGACCGCGACATTCTCACTGAGATTGGTATTTCTGAACATCACATTGCCATTGCTGCACTTGAAGATGATCTAGCAAGCATTGCAGCGGCCTTGCTTGCCAGTGATATGGGTGTCCAACGAACAGGTCTTCTGCTGTACGACGCCGACCTCGTGAAAGTTACTCAGCGGATGGGGATCACCTTCGCAGTCGACCGTAAGCGGGTAGCAGTCGATAACATGCTTGCCCAAATTCACACAAAAACCGCAGGTGGATACGCTATATTGTCGAACATTCCAAACATCATTGGTGTGAGTATGCTTGTTTCTGAACAGGCAAGATTCGCTGGAAAACGGATTCTTGAAGCATCCTTCCCTGAATGGATGCGTATAGCCTTCATTCAACGTCAAAACACGAACGGTACTTGGGAATCACTCCGCCCCTCTCCGGACAAAACTTTGTTGGTAGATGACCGATTGATCATCTTCTGCAGTCCTGAACGGGTCGCTGACCTCGAAAAACGGTTCAAGGTGTGAATATGCGTTTCGATGTGCTGAACCTCATACTTGGTTGGACGCTTATTGCGCTGACATTGCCTTTGGTTCTGTGCGGATTGCTCACCGTTTGGTTGGACGATTGGCAGTTAGCAATGTATTCCTTTGCGATTCCTGCAGCACTTTCTCCTACGGTTGGTATTTTGATGTTGAGTCTTGGTACTCGCACCGACACGACTGAACGGCTCCGAGACAGAGAAGCGTTTGCAGCAGTGGCACTCGTTTGGCCCATTGCAGTTTTCATTGGGGCACTACCGTTTTGGCTAGGTGGCGTATTCGTAGGACCGTTTACGGACGATGCTGCTCTTATTGATATCATGCGTGGAGCCGTAAACGCATGGTTTGAATCGATGTCAGGTTTCACGACAACCGGTGCCACAGTCATCTCTCATAACATGAGCCCGAATTGCATTCCAAATTCGACACTTGACTGCATCAACGCTCAACCTCGAGGACTTCTAATTTGGAGATCGCTTACACAGTGGTTCGGTGGCATGGGAATCATCATGCTTGGAATGATGCTTCTTTCCCGTATAATTGGTGGAGGAATGGCTCTCGCACGTGCTGAGTTAACCGGTCCTTCTTTGTCCCGATTGAGACCTAAATTAAAGCAAACCGCTTTCGCACTTTGGGGCCTCTACCTGGCCTTGACAATTGTAGAGTTCTTTGCCTTGAAGTTCATCGGTGGAATGAGTGTCTTTGATGCAGTTAACCATGCCTTGACGACATTACCCACCGGCGGCTTCTCAACCCACGATGCAAGCATAGGATATTACGACTCATTCGTCGTAGAAATGATCATCATTGTCTTTATGTTCCTCGCAGGAGTCAACTTCACTCTGTTGTGGATGATACGTGACGGCCAATTCAAAAAGGCATTTGGCGATGAAGAGTTTCGCAATTACGGTCTGTATATTTTGGTCGCCTTTTTGGCGATTGCCATTGCCTTGATTGCTTCTGGAATCTCATTCACTACGGCATTGCGAGACAGTTTGTTTCAAGTCGTCTCGCTCGGAACATCGACAGGTTACGCATCTGCTGATTACATGGGTGATTCTTCAGTTCCGTGGCCGGTAGTAACGCATCTGATTATTTTCATCTTGATGGTCGTTGGAGCAAGCGCTGGTTCAACCGGTGGAGGACTCAAACTGCTTCGTGTGAACCTCGCTTTCAAGGTCGCTATGCGTGAACTGGTTCGTATTGCTCAACCTCGGAAAATTGACCGAATACGTATGAATGGAGAAGTCGTCGAACGCCAACAAATTGGTTTAATCGTTGGAATGCTGTTTGTGTGGGTTGGTTTATTTGCAATTTCCAGCATCTTACTTGCGCTTTTTATGCCAAATGATTCGTTTGAAAGCATCACTTCATTGGTCGCTTCATCGCTCGGTAACACGGGTCCCGCATTGGGCGACTATGGTCCAAGCAACACGTGGTCTGGGATGAACTCAGGTGCCTTGATCATCACTTCACTCTTGATGTGGTTTGGTCGACTCGAGTTGTTAACGGCAGTTATTCTGATGCATCCTCGAACTTGGCGAAGAGAAAAGCGAGTCCATTCTGACCGTTCTGCAATTGCGTTGTTCCGACGCTTGATTGAAGAGAAAGACGAGCGTCGAAAAGACGACTAAAACAACTTCATTTGGCCCGGTTGACTGCCAGCGTCTTCGTCTTCGCTGTTCTCAGCAGTGTTTTGCTTTTCAGCAGCAGCCTGTACCACGGGTTCTGACTCTTCCTCGAGTGGTTCGAAGGTTTTCTCAAGTAAGGATTGCTCGTAAGCTTCATCGTACTCGACCATCATTTTCTTTGTCGCCCTCCTGCTAAGTGGAAGCCCAGCAAGTGATGCATGTTCTTCACTGGTAAATCCAAATTTAAACGATAGAGCGAAGTCTTGGGAATCCCCAAGCACGGGTGAGTCCTTCAGCATTGCAGTAAGCAAAGGCAACATTTCGTCTCGTAATGCTGCGCTACTCATGCCTGTTTGCTCACCGAGTCTCTTCAATATCGAAGGACGAGTTCTCGATGAACCTCGTCGAAGGAAGTTTGGATAGGACGGATATATTCGTGATTCAAACGGGACTGGATTGGTGACGGAAGCGGATAGACTTGCAAGTTGTCCACTCCAGTACCAAGAACGATGAGCGGTGCTTCGAAACTGTCCCATGTACATTTTTGAAGCAATTGAAAGACTCCGATTACCTCGCTGAATCGATTCTTTACGAGGAAACAATGACGAATTATTCCAGTGAATCCAGTTAATCATATCAGGCGGTGTTTTTTCTATAGAGCGGCCAATTCGAACTGCTTCCTGTGCGTCGTTTGAGCGATACAATTTATCGAGGCCTGGGAACACGCCTTCTGATGTATCTCGACGGCCAGCGTAAGCTTGGCTGTCAACCATCTCCTTGGTTATTGCACCATCCGCAGTGGATGAGAGAACCTGCAGATCTCGAACAAGTGCTCGAAGGTCTCCCGGATTCGATGCGACCAACGCTTCAATGGCTGCGTCATCAAACTTGAGTTGTTCCTCGCGTAAAACGCGTCTGGCAATACGTCGTAATGCTTCGTTGCTTGCACGGTCAAACGTAATGGTTTGGAGGTGACGAGTGAAGCGGTCGCGTGTTGAACTCCAAGAAGAGCCACTGCCCCAAAGCCCCATGATTTCATTGCAAGCAAGAATCACCGGCTGTCGAGTTTCAGCCAGCAGGCTAAGCAACTCGGCCTTACCACCTGAGTCGCCCTTTAGCGTGACTGAATTGCCCCTCGAATCCTCTCCCTGCATTGCATTTTCGATGCGACTTTGACTGACCTTACGTAGTCCGCCTGAAAGATGGTCGACTTCATCAATTAACACGAGCGTGCGTTGCTTCTTGACATCTGGATTGTGAAACAACGATCTGTGGGTCGAGCCATGCGTTGCTACTTTGCGAATCGCAGCAGCATTACGTGCATCTGATGCGTTTAATTCGATAACATTCCATCCCATGTCTTGGGCAATTGCACGTGCCACAGAGGTTTTCCCAACTCCCGGTGGGCCGACAAGCAGCAAGGCTTTTTTTCGAGGCATTCCGCTTTGCCATTCATCGAGCCAAGAACGAATCTTTCTTCGTTGAACTTCGTTGCCTTCAAGTTGACGTTCGGAGGATGGGCGATGGCGCTCTGTCCAATCACTCACCTCAGCCATAACTCAACGATATTTCCGAGGGTTCTTCAACCTTCACTGCGGAAATTCACTTGGAGTGCCGTACATTCACAACTCATCGATGTGAACTCTGTGTTGTTCACCGGTGTCTCTTGAACGAACGGTTACAGTTTGGTCTTCAAGCGATTGGTGGTCCACGGTTATGCATCTTGGAACACCAATTTCATCGGCTCGAGCATAGCGTCGACCAATCGAGCCGCTCGAATCATACATGGATACAACGTCGGGTTTCATGCAAAGTTTGGCGTGAATCGTTTTAGCAAGTTCACCCATGCCGTCTTTTTCAAACAATGGGAATACGCAATAATCGACAGGTGCAACGTGGTCGCTTAGGCGTAGTGTCGTGTATTCTTCTCCATCTTTGCCGATTTCATCGTAAGCATGGTCAAGAATGTGCCAAATGATTCTGTCAATTCCAAATGCTGGCTCAACAACATGTGGGATATACCATTCACCGGAAAGTGTTTCAGTTCGCTGGTCTCGTTTCACATGTTCCGACTTAACCACCACTTCATCACCCGATTCAAGGGTAAGTTCGATTGGGAAATTGGTTTCTGATGGCAGATTTTCGACCGCCACTTTCACTGCACCTGCAAGTGCTCGGAAGGCAGGTCCTGCTTTGGCACCGTCAATGGTCCAACCGTCGATTTCAACGACTTGTGGCTCGTCAAACTCGCGTCGAGCTCGCAATGTCTTTCCAGTCGCGTTTTCGTGCGCCTCAAGGTCATAGCAACCCCGATGTGCAATTCCTACACACTCAACCCAACCGTAAGATCCGTGGATTTCAGCATCCCAGCAATCTGTTGCGTAATGGGCCATCTCATCGGCCTCGTGTTGTCGGAACCGCAGTCTTTCAGCATCAATTCCAACCTTGGTCAAAAAGTCGAAGGTTTTAGCCATGAAATATCCAACCGTTTCGTGACGGATGATGTTTTTCTCGACGGCTTCGCTGAACGTCATTTTTACTTCACCTTGCTCATCAGCAACCAGTGTGATGGCATGGCCGTCCCAAGCGGAGAAGTCATGTTTTGCCGGCTCATGAGGGTTGATGAAATACTCTAATTCAGCCATGTTAAATTCACGCAATCGAATCATTCCCTGCCGAGGAGATATTTCGTTTCGGTAACCTTTGCCAACTTGCACTGCACCGAACGGCAGGCGTTCTCGGTTGTGGCGATACAATGCCGGGAAGGAAGTGAACATTCCTTGAGCAGTTTCTGGTCTCAAGAATCCAGGGCGACCTGAACGCCCAGCACCAATGGTTGTATTGAACATAAGGTTTTGAGCGGTGATTTTTGTCCAGTCTACGGCGTTGCAGGACGGGCACGGTGGTTGAGATTGGTCCAAAAGCGCTTGCAGATCTGCCTTCGACAGTGAGTCTGGATTTGGATGGAACGATTCGAGTAAGGTATCTGCTCTGCTTGCTTCTTCACACGCTGCGCACATCGTCATAAAATCCGAGAATTCACCGACGTGGCCTGATGCCTCAAGAACGGCGTATGGGGTGACCGTTGGGCAGGAAAGTTCGACGATGTTTCCGAGCGATAGCCAGTGGTTGAGCCATGTTTGGTTAACACGATTCCTCAGCCTTCCACCAACCGGTCCAAAATCGTACAATCCCTTGGCTCCGCCGTGGATTTCAAAAGCGGGGAGCAATACTCCTCTGCGTTTGAGCATTCCAGACAATCGTTCCAATCGAGCAGTATTAGCATCGGACATCGTCACACCTATTCACCGCTGTAAGAACTGGCCTTTCAACCTCACCGTTGTGCAAGGCTCAATATTGCCAAGCGTAGCGTTAAGAAGAACCGCCGATATTGCAAATCATGGGGCAGTCAATGGTGGCAATTACCGAGCCAGACTGCACTGGTTGCGATCTTTGCATTTCTCACTGCCCGTTTGAGGCTCTACTGCCGCTCGCATCCAATCCCGAACATCGCAAACATTCCAAAAGACCGGTTGTAGTCGTTGCAGAGCAATGTGTGGGCTGTCTTTCATGCATTGGGTCGTGTCCAACCGGTGCTCTCCACGAGGTTGCGATTCCAATTGATGCCTCGCAGTCGCCTCTTTTACTGATGCCAAACGCACCAGAGACTGAAGCTGTGAACCGCTGGAAAAAGGGCGGACTTCGTTGGGCTTAACCGTTTTTTTGTAAACGCTATGAAGCGTTAATTTGATTTACTCCTTGCACGCGACTCCGACCACGGGGAACGTGAAAAAAAATGGCAGATATTCACTACTTGGACAATCCTTTGGAAACAGAGGAGCTCCTAGAGTTGTTGTGCCCACCCGTTCGAAACTGGTTCAAAGACAAGTTTCCAGACTTCACTGACCCGCAGAAACTCGCAATACCTGCAATCATGGACCAAGAGCACTTGTTGCTTTGTTCACCGACTGGTTCTGGTAAGACACTAACTGCTTTCCTCACCATCATAGACCAATTGGTTCGTCGCGCTCTCGATAATAAATTGGACAAGCGTGTCTATTGCGTCTACATCTCACCAATCAAGGCTTTAGCGAACGACATTCAACGAAACTTGATTGGGCCACTTACCGAAATATCTGAAACCTATTTGCCGAGTCGAGCACAAGAAATACGTGTCGGACTTCGAACTGGAGACACGCCTCAGTCCGAACGTCAGAAGATGCTTCGTAATCCTCCGCACATTCTCATTACGACACCGGAAAGTCTTGCCATCGCGATTACATCGCCAAGGTTTCAGCCGATTGTGAGTGAAGTTGAATACATGATTGTTGACGAATTACACTCCCTCGTTCCGACCAAGCGTGGCGTTCACCTCGCACTGACTCTCTCCTATCTCGATACCCTTCTCAATCGCCCTGTACAGCGTATAGGTATCTCTGCGACAATGGAGCCTCTTGAAACGGTGGCCGAATATCTCGTATCGAGCGATGATCGTGAAAGCCGTGGAGACAACACCAAAGTCTGTATTGCGAAAATATCCGGTTCAAGAGAACTGGATTTGGACATTTTGATAACGGATCCGAAGTTCAGTGATCTCTCAGTTCTCAAAATATTTGATAAAAATGTCGAGGCTATTGCCGATTTGATTGCTGCGCACACTACGACACTTGTCTTTGCCAACACGAGGAAAATGACTGAGAACATCGTGCTAAAACTCCGCCCATATCTTGGTGACTTAGTCGCTGGACACCACGGTTCAATGGACAAGAAAATCCGCCTCGACGTAGAGAAGCAGCTCAAGCATGGGCATTTGCGTGCAGTTGTTACTTCTTCATCACTTGAGATGGGTATCGACATTGGTTCAGTGGATTTAGTGCTGCAGATTGGCAGCCCCGGTGATATCGCAACAGCCTTGCAACGAATCGGTCGAGCAGGTCACCACGTAGGAGGTATTCCTCGAGCACGTTTCCTGCCGTCGAGCGTTGACGATTTGATTGAGTTGGCTGCTCTACAGGCTGCTATCCAAACGGGTGATATGGACCGGCTTGATTTCCCTGAAAATTGTCTTGACGTCGTCGCTCAATTCATGATTGGTTTGGTGATTATCAACGACATTGATATCGATGAAGCCTACGAAGTCATTGTCAATGCGTGGTCCTATCGCAACTTTGAGTACGATGATTTCATTGAAGTTCTCGATATGCTCGAAGAAGAGCGCCGTGTATGGATTGATTGGGAAGAGAACCTCTATGGCAAGCGTGGATACTCTCGAATGATTTACTACACAAACATCGGCACGATCGCTCCTGATAATTCCTATCTTGTGTTCAATGCCGAGGGCTCAATTCTCGGACAACTTTCTGGTTCTTTCGTATCGAACCTCCGTGGTGGCGATGTTATTTTGCTCGGTGGTTCAACCTACCGTGTCACAAACATACAGGGCACTCGAGTGAACGTCGCCTCCGTGACGGGTCATCGTCCAACCGTTCCTTCTTGGTCAGGTGAAGCACGCTCACGCTCACGTGAACTTTCCAATGCACTTTTGAGCCTTATCGGGCACTGCATCGTCGCTTTACGCCGTGAACAAGACCCACGCATTCTTCTTCGCGATGCGTACGGGTTGTCATCCGATGTTGCCAATGCTATTGCTCGACACCTCGAAGAACATTCGATTGACTCTTTCCAAGTACCTGACCCAAACCGAATATTGGTTGAACAGGTGATCTCTGGCGGACATCCAACGTACATGATTACCACATGCCGAGGAAGAGGATTCAACACGGCCCTCGGATACTTCATGGCTGGACTTGCTGAATCGAATAACATTTCAGTTATCGAACTCTCCTTTGATGAAAATGGATTACTCATTCGCACATCGGAAGAAGTCGACCCAGGTCAAATGTATCAGGCGTTCAGAAACAACGACCACATTGAGGTCATTGAGCGATACATCGTAAACACACAGATTTTTGCCAAGCGGTTCAGAGAAGTATCCGGACGCTCAATGATTATCCCGAAACGAATCGGAGCGGAAGAAATCAGCCCTCAACAGTTCCAGCAGCGAGCAGATGCTTTGCTCAACAAGCACCGAACCATCGATGACAGCCTCTTGATGAGGGAGGCCAAGAACGAAATTATGTTTGGCGATATTGACATGAAGAGTCTGCAACAATTCCTCAAACTGTGCGTCAAGGGTGATGCTCGCATCGTTCACAACAAGGTGACAGTTCCATCGCGCCTGGGTATGTCGCTGTTCATGTCAGCGTTTGAAGACCTCATGGCAATGAAGACACGGGCGTTCTTAGTCAAGGATATCGACCCTGCAGTTCTTCAACGGCTTCTCGGAACGCGAAGTCTGGCTACAGAACTCAGCGAAGAACAACTGTCAAAGTTTTACCTCGATAAAGCACCTATTCCAGAAAATGCAGACCAATTATTCATTCTCATGTCGCACGGAGGTGGCCTCGACCCATCGTTCCAAAACCCGCTCTACAACGACAAACTCAAGGACATCGACCTAGATTTAATCCGTGGTTGGGTTCAAGAATTATGCCAGGCAGGAAAAATCACTAAGTTGGAGGGAACAGGTGCACCGGAACTCGATGGGAAATGGTTCAGTTCGTTCATGGCTGAAATTCACGGAACGCTCGGTTGTCTCTCCGTTAACGGCGGAAAAGATGTCGATGATTTGCGCGAGTTGCACACACGTGGCCTTTCCTACAAGGTTGCGACTGAATTTGACGGTCGGACTCCTACAAAGTGGGATGAGAAAGAACTTGGCGACCCACACGAGGCACTGCGTGTGAAAATTATCGAAATGCTCGGAAGTGAAGGCCCGCAAACCGGTGATCTTCTCAGCAACCGCTTACCGTTCCCTCGCAATATGGTTGATCGAATCCTTTTGGAATTGGAAACCCGAAATGTTCTTTCTGTCGGATTTTACAAACAGACCGACGATGCAGAATACATTCTCAAAATCGATGAACATCGCCTTATTGATGGTTCTGAAGATGTTGTTGAATATCGCTGGGTGCAAAATCTTGTTTTGGATAAAACTTTCAAGCAATATTCGGATGGTTTCGCAGCTTTTGATTCACACGTTTTATTCCAAAAGCAGCAAGAACTCCTGTACCGTGTCAATGATTTCAGATTCAAAGATTGGCAGGACATGCAATTGGATTCGGATGTTATCATGGGCCGATTGTTGCACAATCGTATGGGTTACACGACCAAAGAAACCATTCCGATGCTGCTTGGTCTCAAACCTGAGCCGTGGATTGGTCCGATGGAAGAAGAACTTCTTCGACGAATCCCGATTGGTGAAAACTTAACTCGTCAAGAAATTCTAGCTGATTTCCCGAAAGGTGACGAGCATCGTGCTCTCCAGCGTGATATCAAATACGCATTATCAAACCTTGAGCGACAGATGCTTGTCGTGAAACAATTTGAGGATGTCACCGGCCGACGGCGAAGACTTTCACTCTTCCACCGTGTTCACGGCGTCTACGACACAATGGATTTTGAGAGTTCATTGGTTGATTTGATTCGACGGATGGGTCCTGTCAAAGGAAGTACACTTCGTTTCTACGTCTCTCGTTCGTTTGAAGATCTAACTATTGCGCTGATGAACCTCGAGAAGGACCAACGCATTGCCAAAGTGATGGCGCTGGTACCGGACCCTGAAGCCTTCTACTGCATGCCGGAAGAAGTCGAACTCTTGCAACGGCCTCGCAGAGAAGACCGGAAAATGCGAATACTTACGCAATCCGACCCATATGTTTCACGGTTCATTTGGGAAGTTCGCAGCGTTCTTGACCGTGGTTGGTATCTTCCAGTTTTCAAGGGCATTGACCCAATTGGCAAAGTGTTGATGTTCAAAGTCAACGATTACCTTGTCATCAAGGACCTGCATGTTCCAACCGCTTACCTCGATGAGTTCTGTTCAGCATTTGAAATTCTTCTTGAGAATCACGCTGACCAATTGGTCGATGTTGCAGTAATGTCCAATTTCAACAGTGAGCCCGTAGCCAATTTGGATGAGACCACACGCTCCGCTCTTGAATCGATTGGTTTCAAAATGGCCGGAGAACGGATGATTCGTGGGGGAGTTGTTGACCCTCAGCCGAGAGAGATTGCGGAACGGGCTTTGTTCTATCAACATCATTTGCATCAGAAAACACGTCTAGAGCACGAAAGCGCTGCAGTGCGGAAAGTGGATGAAATCCGTGACGATTTCGCACTCCGTGGGCGTTGCGAATTGTATCGCGTCGACCTCAAGAGTATGGCCAGTGCGAATCGGTTGCATCAGGGTGTGAATCTGCGAGGTCATCAAGTCTGGTCAACCTACGAGCATTTCCAAAACTTACTTGCCATCCGTGGAGAGCCGCATGAAGAAGAGTTGTGGGATATTGTCGAGTTCTTCAGTACCAACTCTGACCCGAACTTGTTCAAGGAGCGACATGCACTTACTCAATCTGAGTTTAGAAAATTAGTTCAACCGCTCATACGAACTGGACACATTGTGCAAGACTACCGTGGAGGGTTCAGAACGGTCAAAGTGGATAAAAAGGCAGACAGAGTTGAATTACGACGTGAGTATTTACGAAACTTGGTCAAGGAATACCCAGTAATTACACTCAAACAACTTCTGCGTCTGGCCGGAACTCCTTTCAAACCAGAGGAGATTAAATCTGTTCTCACATCGTTTGAGGAAGATGAAACACTGGTCAAAGGTTTCCTCATTGAAGATCTCGATCAGGTGTGTTGGGGCCGTAAGAATTTGCTTGAAGAAGCGAGAGACATCCCCCCAATACGCGACTTTGTTCTTCCGCCCAGCGACCCGATCGCACCCTATTTTGCAGATATTCTGAAAGAAAGATTCGGTTTTGGTTCAGCATATTTAGTGTTCAAGAATGCTGAGCCTATCGCTGCCTTCAAAGCAAATACACGCAACAATATCATCGATATCAAGGATTATGAAGGCTCTGAAAAGGCATGGAGAATTGTGAAGGAATTTGCATGGGAACATCAAATGCCGTTGCAAACTGACCTGCGCATTGGCGGCAAGAGATTGAAGTGATTTGGAAGTTCAATCATCTTACCAATTGGTTGATAAGGTATCGGCCAATGCTCAAACCATGAAAACTCGCGTACTGCTCGTCCTGTCCATCTTCATGTTCAGTTTGGTGACACCACTCCTCGGTTCCAGCAGTGCCCAAGGGCCGGCAGAAATGGAAGTGCTTGGTACCGCCGTCAATCCGGCGAACAATCACACATACCATCTGCTGAGCGCAAGTTCGTGGGAAGATGCAGCTGATGCAGCCCGTGGCCTTGATGGATTTCTGACCACGATTGATGACGCTGAAGAAAATCAGTGGTTGTTTGAAACATTTGCCTCATTTGATAACCAATCAAGACACTTGTGGACTGGTCTTTCTGACGCAAACCAAGATGGCTCATACCGTTGGCATGATGGCTCTCCGTTCTATTACAACAACTGGGGGGACAGCCAACCATCTGAAGGCGGTGACGAAGATTACGTTCACATCGCCAGTACGAACATGGGCAACATCATGCCTGCCACTTGGAACGACTTGGAAAACGACCCTCAATATTTCCCAGTGTACGGTGTAGTTGAAGTTGGCGAGGGCGCAGACTTCTCACTGCGCTTTGACGGCGAGAGCGACCACATTGAAGTGCCCCATGACGATAATCTCAACATTTCCAACGGCCTTCATCTCTCCGCAATGGTCTATCCATTTTCGACTGAAGGTATCCAGTTCATTGCCATGAAAGGTGACTACGGTTGGGGGATGTATCTCAAAGACGGCATCCTCGGCTATGCATCTGAATACAGCCTTGCGAAACACCCGGCGTCGAACATGACGGTTGCAGATAACGTCTGGTCGCATGTAGAGGTTGAGTTTGTCGAATCGATGGGTGGTGAGTTCAGAATCAACGGTGAACCTGCAGGTCTCATCTCCGCAGAGCAATCACTGATTCCACTTGGCGACTTCGGCTCAAACGATTGTTTCACATCTGGTGCATCATGCGACGAACTCTACATTGCTCGAATGGGTGCAGGATGTGATTGTTATCATTTTGAAGGTATTATCGATGATTTAACGATCAAGTCAATGGATGATACCACTTGGGAAATCATGACTCAGTGGACCTTCTGGGAAGGCGAAGGAAGTGATGTTGGAGATTCTTTAAACGACGATATGTTTGAAAGAAATGGCGAAATTATTGGTGCCGATTGGGTTATGCCTGATGGTTCAATCATAGCACAGGCACTCGAACTAGAAAATTCAGAATACATCACTCTTTCAGATGTTCAGGAAGGAGATACGCTCCTCTTCTACATCGATGTTGAGGATTTAACTCGGTATCTCGATGTTTCGTTCTGGAGTTGGTCAGATTTCTATTGGGAAGACGATGTCGAGAACCCATTCAATGTCTATGTTGGTTTCGATGAAATTCCAGCACCATGGGATTATGATATGGAATTAACCGGATGGTATGGTTCAATTTACGGCAGTTTTACTTGGCCAGAACATGACGTCATGTGGTTCGCTCTCGTAGCAAATCAAGATTTAGAAGAACTCGAAGTTGGTGCTTATTGGGAAGTTGCAGAAGCTCCTCCAAGCCTATAAGAAATGACAGAACTGTTCAAAGGAGTACCAATCACACAACAATCCAATCAACCTGAAGACTACAACGCTGCAATCAATTATTATTACGTCAACGTAACAGAACCACTTACAGAATTGAAGGTCGAAACGTACGGCGGCAAAGGCAACGTCCAACTTGCGATCTCGAAGGGTGGCCCAGTTGACCCAGATTATGGATACTATCCTGAAATAGACTTCATTGACGATATTCTCCCAGGAGATGGAAGTACATTTTCCTCAATGGAAGATTGGTCGATGAATCAAGGAAACGACGAGGAAGTGAATTTGTTTGATGTTGAACCAGGTATCTATTATGTCGTCACATACACGTACAGAAAAGCCAATGATTACACCATTCTTGCGGATATGAATTATGCTCCTTCAAACGCCGATCCTACAGCAGCTGTAGAATTAACTGCAGGTGTTTCTTACG
>JAQXFL010000175.1 GCA_029250345.1 Candidatus Poseidoniaceae archaeon | reverse complement strand
AAGAGAGATTGGAGGAGAATGAGGTTTGCAGATTGCGAACCTGTTCCGTTGGCAGTGGCGATGTTAATGGTGAAGTCGTTTGCAATGGTGTCCATTGTGTGTTTTCCCCTGAGAGTAGTTCGGTGATGACTCACTGGCCTCTCTTATGGTTGGGTTCAGCATACACTCTTTGAACATGTTGATGCGCGTCTCCGCCAAAACCGCAAAAAGGCTTTTCCTTGAAACCAATTTTTTACGCGACGCTCAAAACCTTTGCCGGTCTGGCGACTTCATGGCGGACAAGGCGAACAAGGCTGCATCGAAAACAGACATCGTGGACAAGAACAGTCCTTTCGATTCTGAACAGGCTCGAAAGAAGGCTTGGACCAAAGCAGAAAAATCCATCACGCAAGGTAAGGCGGAAGGTGCTCTGTTGGCACTTCGTGAAGTTGACGCAAACGGAACTCATCCGACAACACTTCGCCTTGCGGGTGAAGCGACCCGCCAAATCGCTCAACGTGAGAATTCAAAATCAGAATACCGAAAAGCCGCTTCGCTTCTCCGTGATTCTGTTAAGATGAATCCGAAAGACAAGAAATCCAACTCAGCTTACAACGATTTGTTGAACGAAATGCAGGAAAAGGGAATCAGTCAGAGCACAATGCCTCGGTTGTTGAACGATGGTACGCCAACGTTCGCTGGAGTCCTTGCATTCGGCGCAGGCCTCCTCCTTGTTCTCGCTGGCGCAGGATTCCTTGCGAACCCCTCTGCTGCTGGGGATCAGGTTATTTTTGAGATGTCATGGACCAATCCAAACGGTGTTCAAGAGACCGGAGAAGTCACCATTGAACTGTACCCTGATGCGGCTCCATACCACGTTGACAACTTCAAGCAACTCGTGAGTGATGGTCACTACGACGATACCATTTACCACCGAATTATCGCTGATTTCATGCTTCAGGGGGGCGACTTCACCAATTCTGATGGAACCGGCGGCCACGCAGTTGTCTGGTCTGGATACTGCAACGGACAAGCCTCTGCGTCCTCATCGGATTGCGGTATTTCTGAATGGACCTTGCCCGATGAAGCAGACAACGGCTACGTCCACGAACCGTACGCACTTTCGATGGCCAAAACCAGTGCGCCACACACGGGCGGATCACAATTCTTCATCGTATCTCCAGGCTCTACGCCTTCGCACCTCGATGGAGTTCACACCGTCTTTGGAAAGGTCATTGAAGGCCAAGATGTCATCGACAAAATCGATGCAGTCGAGACCGGCGGAGGTCAGGGCAGCACTCCAACCTACACAGTATCACTCAACAGTGCCTCGTTTAGCGGCGAAAGTTCACCATGGCACCAGTTTTGGTAATTCGAATACCCGTGGCAGCCGGTGAACCTCGCGAGGGGTTTTCTTCATAGACATCGGCCTTTTGGGTTGAATTATGACGACTCTTGACCCGTACAATGCGCGACGAAGCCTCTCCGTTGGTGGAGAATATTTTGCGCTCGATGGCCTCGATGAAAACGGCATTGACACCTCTTCACTGCCCTACTCAATTCGTATCCTTCTCGAGGGTGCCCTCCGAGGAAACGATGGATTCTTGGTTCGCGATGAAGACATTCGCAATATTGCGGGTTGGACTCCAAACGGCGAACGAGGAGAGATTCCGTTCCGACCTTCGCGAGTTATACTACAGGACTTCACAGGTGTCCCTGCTGTCGTAGACCTTGCTGCTTTACGAGACGCAATGGTTGAGATGGGCGGTGACCCGGAAAAAGTCAACCCCCAAGTACCAGTAGATTTGGTCATTGATCATTCGGTGCAGGTCGATGTTGACGGAGGTCACAGCGACGCTCTACAATTGAATCTTGACATTGAGTACCATCGCAACATGGAACGCTATACTTTCTTGAAATGGGGCCAGCAATCTCTCGATAATTTCCAAGCAGTGCCGCCATCTCGAGGTATCGTACATCAAGTCAATCTCGAATATCTAGCGAGTGTCGCTCGACAAGAGAACGGCGTTTGGCTGGCAGATACCTTGGTTGGTACCGACTCCCACACAACCATGATCAACGGACTCGGTGTCCTTGGTTGGGGCGTTGGTGGTATTGAAGCGGAAGCAGTAATGTTGGGTCAACCCATCTACATGCTGGCTCCTGACGTGGTAGGCATGCGCCTCAACGGCACACTCAATCCTGGCGTCACGGCAACAGACATGACACTGAGAATCGTTGAGATGCTTCGAGAGCACGGTGTAGTCGGGAAGTTTGTCGAATTTTTCGGCCCAGGTATGGTTGAATTAACACTCGCAGACCGGGCGACAATCGCAAACATGGCTCCTGAATACGGCGCAACGTGCGGTTTCTTCCCTGTTGACGAGCGAACGCTGGAATATCTGCGCTTGAGCGGCCGCGAAGACGATGCGATTGCAGGTGTTGAAGCCTATGCACGAGCTCAGGGGCTTTGGTATTCGACCGGTGATGCAGAGAAATCATACACTGCAACATTAGAACTTGACCTCTCAACTGTTCAACCTGCATTGGCAGGTCCAAAGCGTCCGCAAGACCGTGTGGACCTTTCTGGAATGAAATCTCATTTCCTTGAATCCCTCACCGCAGAACTTGGCCATCACGGACACGGCCTTTCGAAAGACCAACTCTCGAACGGTGCCATTGTTACCAAAGACGGTCAAACCTATGACTTGAATCACGGTGATGTTGTCATCGCTGCCATCACCTCTTGTACCAATACCTCGAATCCGGGAGTCATGCTTGCTGCTGGCTTGCTTGCTCGAAATGCTCGTGCACACGGTCTTGAAGTCAAACCATGGGTCAAAACCTCCCTCGCTCCGGGTAGCCGTGTTGTTACCGAATACTACGAAGCATCAGGGCTCCAAGAGGATTTGAACGCTCTCGGCTTCAATGTTGTCGGATACGGATGCACGACATGCATCGGTAACTCAGGGCCACTACCAGAATCCATTGATTCGGCTATCGATGAAGCTAACCTCATCGTTGGCTCTGTCATATCCGGTAACAGAAACTTCGAAGGTCGGGTTCACGGTAAGGTCAAGGCGTCGTATTTGGCAAGCCCTCCCTTGGTCGTTGCATATGCTCTTGCAGGCTCACTTGAAGTCGATTTGTCAACAGAACCTCTTGGGTATTCACACGATGGTTCTCCAGTCATGCTCCAAGATCTATGGCCAAGCGATGAACAATTGCAAGAAGCACTGAATGTGATTACGCCGGAAATGTTCCGTCAACGATATGCTGATGCCATGAATGAGCCACGTTGGGACAGTATTCCATCTGAACCAAGTCCTCTGTACCCGTGGCAAGCAGATTCGACCTACATTCGTTTACCTACCTTCTTCTCGGGTCTTTCCGCAGAACCTCAGCCTATTTCGAGCATCGACAATGCTCGGGTGTTGTTGAAACTTGGCGACTCCATCACGACTGACCACATTTCTCCAGCAGGTTCGTTCCCTGAAGACGGGCCAGCCGGTAAGTGGTTGGTCGAGCGTGGAATTGCTAAAGCAGATTTCAACTCGTTTGGTAGCCGCCGAGGTAATCATGAAATCATGATGCGTGGAACGTTTGCGAATGTTCGAATTCGCAACCAAATGGCTCCAGGAACAGAAGGTGGCTTTGCCTCGGATTTCACGACCGGAGAAATCACATCGGTATACGATGCTGCCCATTCGTACGACGGACCAAAGATTGTTCTCGCTGGTAGCCAGTACGGTACGGGTTCGTCCCGTGACTGGGCTGCTAAAGGAACATACTTGCTTGGTGTCGGAGCAGTTATCGCAACTTCGTTTGAACGAATTCACCGTTCCAATCTTGTCGGAATGGGTGTCTTGCCAATGACTTTTGTTGAAGGGGAATCTCACGATTCACTCGGCCTAGATGGAACTGAATCGTTTTCGATACCGGTGACGGATGAGGTCGAGCCTCTGCAAATGTTGACCGTTACTGCCTCTCATCCGAACGGAACCGTTTCCACTTTTGAGGCACAAGTCCGATTGGATACGCCTGTTGAGGTTGAATATTATCGCAACGGCGGAATTCTGCACACTGTTTTGAGACAATTAGCAAAACAAGATTGAGCCCGATACATCAACTTGAATACCTTTGACGCACTGGAATGAGAATGATGGCTGAATTAAGAGGTCAAGTTCGTTATCGTTTCCGTGCGGATGAACATGATGTCCATGTCGTCTTAGAAGGCGAAGCTTCTTGGGTGAAGAAACACGTTTCCGACTTGGGTCTTGAAGGCGTGGGATGGACCATGCCAATTGCAACTGAAATGCGTCCTTCGAACACCTCAGGTGTTGATGTATCAAGTTACGATGATGAAGATTTTGAGGACGGTGAATCGTCCTCTATGCCTCAGAAACCCAAGGACATGGGTCCTACACCTGACCCGTCGAGAATCCCTGTTGTCCGCCGGCCCATCGGCCAACTTAATCTTGAACAAGAACTTGACCTTCTTGGCCTTGAAGCGCCTGTACGCCCTGATCCAATCGAATTGATGGAAGCATTGGAAGAAATGGAACCTCCACGTCCTGTTCAAGGCGCAATGAGCGTCGACCCAATGGCAGAAGCGTGGCTCCGAGAACTGCTCAGTCTCGTTGTACGGGATTATGGAATCACTGCACTTAAGACGGAGGATATTGAGGAAATAGCGAGCAAAAGACTCGGGAATCGCGAGGGTACGAAACTCGAAGTTTGGTTGGAGTCACTTTTCACCGCAGGTAAACTTGTCAAAGTTCACGGTGGAGATGCTACTGGTTGGGGGCCTTCACCTCGCTGGCTGTCCGGGAAATTTAGTTGAATACGCCTGAAATTTTTGAGTGCTTTCCCGAAATCCATTCGTTCGGATTTCTAAACCCCTATTCGGGCCACTGCAAGTCTTTTTGGTGTTTTCAATTGAGAACTTGAAAGCAAAGGAATTAAAGTGCAACAGAGGTTGGGGAAGGCTAGTGATGTTGATGATTCCCAAGAACCACCACCTCAAGAGCCGCGCCCTAAGCATGTTCCTTGTCATGCTGATGTTACTTTCGACCACCGCTGCCATCGCTTCAACAGCGAGTGCATCCATGGCTCGTTCATACACGACAAACCGTGACCCTCACGACGTGGCCATTGGCGACTTCAACTGCGACGGCCACAATGATTTGGCAATGGCGACCGACGGAACCCACACCATCAGTATCCTCTGGAACGATGGTAACGGCGACTTTAGCGAGCGACAGGATATCTGGGTATCAAAGAACACCAGCCGTAACGCTGAATGGGACGAGTTTTCCAATGTTCAATTCATCGAAGTCGGTGAGTTCACTGGCGATACTGCAACAGACATCGTCATTTATCAGCGCAACAATCCGTTCAAGACCGATGACAACGGTGCACCAGCAGGTGAACCGGGAAACATGACCATCATTGAAAACGGTGGCTGCAACGAAAAATCATGGAGCATTGGCGCTCGGTTCACTCACTTCTACGCTTGGGACTTGACAGTGGGAGACGCAGACCAAGACGGCAATGACGATGTTTTCGTTCTTGATATTCTTGCAGATTTGTCCACACAGCGCGTGGTCACCTACCGCGGACCAATCACGAGCAACACACAAGGTACACTCACCAATCTTGGTTCCTCTCAGCAGAATCGATACCAGAATATGGAAGTCGGTGACTGGGGAGAAACCGAAACAGGTGGCCTTTCAGGCACATGTACAGACGATGATTTGTGGCTGCAGCGTGCTGAAGGTGTTGATTACAGCACCGGTCAAGTCACAAATCCAGGAAACGACGATAACATGACCATCATTGAATTCAGTTGTCTTACCAACACGTATCCTGCTACCTACACATTCAGCGCTACGAGCCCTCCACCAAACTCTCATGTCGTCAATATGAACACCGGCACTTCCCAAAACTTCGATATTGGAGACATGGATGGTGACAACGTAATTGATTCCATTGTGATGATGGACAGCAATCTTGAGAACGTGACCTATGTTACTTCCTCTGCCGTCGGAACTTGGTCCACACCTTCGCTTGCTTACTTCGGCCCTTACATCTCATGGTCGGTTGCAATTGCTGATCTTAACGGTGACCAAGAACCTGATTTCATCAACCCGACAATCGCTTACCAGCAAAACACATCTGATTCTGCTGGCGGTTCGACCTCCTCATTTTACCTTAATTTCCCGACAACTGTTCAGGTGACTCTCTCGAACGGAAACGGTGGACACCTTAGCCCGCTTTCGTACGCTGCAGGTCGCCGACCAAACGTTGTTGACGTTGGCCAACTTGCAGGTTCCAGTGGCTCCGCCGATGACTTGGTTATCGGTCACGCTAACTGGCGTTTCAGTGGTTGGAGAGACAATTTCGGTTGGGACGGCCAATACGATACCGTTTCAGTGATTGAAATGGACAGCAAGGATTTGTCCGTATCCTCCATTGAAATCTCGCCTGTTGACAAATTCTTTGGGATTGTGGGCGAAGGAACACGCGACATCAACGTCACAGTGACCAACACCGGCATGGATGTCTTGAACGGCCAACAAGCCACTCTTGATGTCGAACTCAAAGTTGTCGACGCTCAAAACTCATCCAACACTACGGTTTATGAAATGGACTGGGATGCTCCGGAGAACAAGGCTTCATGCAGCGGATGTACGTGGTCTTACGAAGAATACATCGACCAAGCTACAATGTGGCACGAAGAAACCAACAATTCAGTTGGTGGCACATCTGGCAACAATGATCCAAACGTTTCGGCGAACTACAACAACCCAACCGACTTCATGTGGGCTGGATATTACGATACCAATTCCAGTGGCGACACATGGTCCGGATACGGCCGAAACTGGGACGATGCAATGGTCTTGGAAGACGTCGACTTGACGGGCTCTGACCGTGCTTTCATGAGCCTTGAACTGTTCAGACACTTGGGTCATGGAGTCCTTGGAAGCCTCGATCAATCCGGAAATTACCTCGCCGGTGATGTTTGGGACGACATTGCCATGATTGAAATCGGCAGCGTTGAAACAGGATGGTCAACAATCTCATGCCCACAAAGTGCACAACTCGCTGGGGCATGTGCCTCTGGTGAATCTATGTGGGGCGGATTCGACATGGACCGCATGTACAAGCAGGCAATCGGTGGCGCACCTGAAGGTATCTACTACTACGGCGTATACTCTTTCGGAACTTACTACGGTTGGAACAACTTCACTGAAGAAGGCGACGGAGCATTCGATCTCAGCCCATGGGCTGGTGAGACCGTCGATATCCGGTTCCGATTGCGAACTGGGTTCGAGGGTTCAATTTCTGACGATAACGAGTCTCTATGGACAGGGCGCGACGGATTTGCTGTCGACAACCTCACGATTTGGAAGCAAACAACAGCCTTTGAACCGAATCCACAAGTTCAGCAAGCCAATGTTCCACTGAATAATCTCGGTCCAGGTCAAGAATTCACCACCTCGATTTCTGCTGATCTCCTCAACGATACGACGTATCGTATCTCTGCAGTGCTATCCGGAAATTCATGGGATGAGCAGAGTCAAAACGACGAGATTGTCGGATATATCACTCCATTCAACCTCTACGACCCAATGGTCGAGAGCCTCGATTACTTCAATCCTGGAGGATTGTATGCGGAAGGAATCTTTGACATTGAAGTCGCTACCAACAATTACGGAAACACCGCTGTTGACTATGATGTAAAGGCTACTGTTTACTCGGCAACCCCTTCAGACATCTACTGTGGTACACCGAGCGCTCTGTGTGAAGAGACATTCGAAGGCGGTGCAGACGGATATCGATACGAAGAGAGTCAAAACCCACAAGGTGCAGTCTACAATGAAGACACTTGCCAAGAGAAAATATTCAACAACCACGCCTACTGGTTCGGCCATCCTTGTGATACCGGTTCGAACGGCTATGGTGACGCATGGGCAAACGAAACTCTCACCATTCCAAATGTTGATTTGACGTCCATGAGCGGCGACTTCGTCTCTCTCAACTTTGAGTATTATGCAGACACATTCTACGGTATTGATTCCGATGGGACAAGCATCGTTGATGTCAATGACTATGCCGCAATGACTCTCGACATCCTGCGTGACGGTGCTACATACAGCAGCGTCGTTATGGGGCAATGGAACGATTACAACGAAGACGGTACATGTCAAGTTGACGAAAACGGCGATAACATCGTGAACGAATCTGAACCAATTGATTTCGCTGAGATTTCATACATTGGAGACGATGCAACGACCGATGGATCCGGATCGAATTACAACGTGTTCTTTAACACAAACGACCTTGTTACAACCACAAGCATCGATTTGACACACTTGTATGCACTCAACACCTCTTCAGCAGATACCTCTGACTGGGCATTTGAGTGTACCTCGCTGGCTGGTTCTACGGTTGATATCAACTTTGAATTCCAATCTGATGATGACGGCCGAAACGGAATCAACGATGGATTCAAGGGAGTTGCTTTCAACAATATATCTCTCCAAGAGTTCACCTTCGTTGAAGACAACGCTTACACGATTTCCAAGACGAACATCGACGCAGACATGATGTCATCCGACCTCATCGCAAGCCACGAGTTCTTTGCAGGTGTCTACAAAATTGATGTCGAGACCATTTTCGACAACACAACGGTAGGTAAGTCATGGTTCAATGACAATGAATTGTCAGTTTCGAACAACCGTGAGACTGTTATCTTCAACGTTGAATCAGTGGACATTACCCTGGGCAAGCCAAACACATTGAATTGTCTAAACGACCAAACACTCGAATGTGTTATGCCAATCGACAGCGCACTTACTCACGACTGGACCGTCAAGGCAACCAACGGTGTTCTAGCAGGCGACTATGTGTTCAACATGAACGTCTTCGATATGACCGCTGGTTCACAAGCTCACACGACAACAGCTGGACCTGCACAATCCCTTGACTCGCACCAATTGATTGACGTGTCCTTCACTCCGTGGAACGGATGGCAAGATGGACACGAATACAACATCAGTTTCAATGCGGAACTCGCAAACGGAAACCCGTCCGGAAACGTTCGTTATTTCCACGCAACCTTTGCTGACTCTGTAGATGTGGCTATTCTCTCGGATACTTCCCCACGCACATCAGCAATTAAGGAAGATTTGAACATCCTTGGAATGACCTACACACAATTTGATATCAACGATTGGGATACCTACTTCCTCAGTGGTTGGTTTACACACTATGATAAGATTGTGCTACCGTGGCAATCCGATATTGCCGCAAAGGACATCGAAAACGGTGGCCGTGGATACTACCAGAAATTGGGTTCAACTGCCAACAAGAACACACTTGAGGGCTTCATGTATGCCGGTGGAACTGTACAGGCCCACCTCGGTCCACAAGGCAGTCAAGTCTACGGCCTTGACCAAGGATTGACTGGTCGCCTTCCGTTTGGATTGAACATCCAAAGTAAGGATCTCGGAGAGAGCCCAATCACCTATGCTGAAACAAACTTTGCAGATCCATACCACCCACTCATGGAAAATGTGAATCTGGCTGCGTTCCAAGGATTCGATGCGTCTTCTACCGTCGCAACGGCGGTTTTGGATACGAACTCCCAGAGTGCAAACAATGTTCCAGAACGTTGTGGCGGATACAGTGAAACCAAGAAAGACGGAACGTTCCAGCGAATCATCCGCCAAGACGGTACTCAAGCACAGCAAAAAGACACCATCCTTGGTGTTTGCAGTTACCAAGCCGGTGGACTGATTGTTTCGACGATTGACGTCGCTACCCACTCCGAGCGTGCAGACAGTGCAACACTGCCTCTTCTCGGCAACATGCTCAGTTACCAGGTGACACCGTACCCATCAGGCTTTGGCGTTCTGGGAGACGGACTTGACTTGCAAATCAACGGTATCATCCCAGATAACGACCCGAGTACAGGCGGATACAAGGACCACTACATCAAGAGCAACGCAGAATTGACCTTCTCCTTTGTGTCTGATACGACTGAGTCGTTGAATACCGATTGGATCATCGATGGTCCAACCTCATGGACTGGCGCTACCATGGCAAGCGGAACTTCACACACCACGGACAACAACCCGCTGATGATGTTCTGTAAGACCGACCTTGCATCTGCTACGGGATGTACACAAGGTGAACAATGGGACATTACTCTCATCCTTCACGATGCTCAAGGCCACTCTCGTGTCATCACCGTCACCGTTGAAACCAACGATGTCTATGCGGATGCGTTCCGACCAACTGCAGATGCAGAAATCGATATGCGAGATGATTATGCTGAGCAAATCGAATTCTTAGGAACCAACACCATTCAATCGAAAGAATGGGATGTACACCAAATCCGATTGAACGAGAACAACGGTGAAGTTACCGTGTATTTCGATGCAGGTAACTCTTCAGATGAGGATGCGCTCGACGGAAACGGCATTGAACGCTACGAATGGAAGGTTCTGTTCGACGCTCCATACGGCGATGATGACTTTGATATCGAAGGCCACGAATTCGTTCAAACGGCTGCCAGTGAAGGTTTGTTTGCTTACACATTCCGCAATCTTACAACCGACACAGCCGGTGCTTCAAACACGGAAATCAGAATTGAATTGGTCGTCTTCGACGGCGCAGATAAATTCTCTGAGAAGCACAGAATGTACTTTGTCGTCGTTCCAAACGACTTCGGAGATGATGAACCGGATGTTGATATCAACTTTGACCTCAACAACTCTCGAGTGACTACACCAACAATTACCGTTTCCGGTACAGTTCTTTCAGGTGCAGAATCACAGAACGATGTTTATGTCGAGATTGCGTTTATGGAAGACAGCTTCTCTAAGAGCGCTTTTGATAAGTTCAACATGAAGAACGTAACATGGGCAAAGACTGAAGGCGGTTTGGGTGACGGAGATTCGTTCTCTCTCTCACTCTCTCTTGAGGAACTTTACACCAATAAATCACTTAGCCAGCGTGTCTTTATTCGCATCTACGAAGGACAAGCACCAAATGAACGCCACGTGATTGTCAAGTGGCAAGAATTCCAATTGGCAGCGTGTCAAGGTCTAGAAGCACCTGCTGAGGCGGATGCTGCAGGCGGCGAATTCGTGTTCATCGATGGTGAATGTGAATGGTCCGGTGCTTGGACATTCGTCGACGGCAACTGGTCTGAGCCTCAATCGAACAGCGGAGAAGATTCGTCTGAAAGCGCTCTTGGTGGCCTAGGACTCCCAATTATGATTGGCGCCATACTGTTGCTGGTTATTGTTGGAACCATGTTCTTCCTCGGTCGAAACGGGGAAGATGATGTCAAGAACTTCGCAATGACCGACAGCGGCTTTGGTGGCGTTGTCGACCAAACTGAACAATACGTTCAGCAACTGATTGCTCAAGGTTACCCTGAGGAAACTGCCCGTGCTTATGCACAACAATACTCGACTCAAGCCGCTGCTGCCGCACCGGCAGCCGCTGCTCCGGCGGCAGCCCCTGCCATGGATCAAGCAGTTTACGAGCAGTATTACCAGCAGTTTACCGCACAAGGATACGATGCACAAACCGCAGCAGCATATGCTCAGCAATATGCTATGCAATATGCGCAAAGTCAACAGTGACCTTCAGTTCTCTGAAGCGAGATGGCTGAGCGTAAGCCAGGATGGTTTAGACAGTCCATGTGCGCGTATGCAGTGAGCAGTTATGAATTGCGAATGGATGTACCACTCTAGCCACGCCTAGGGCATCGAAAGAAACCTCAGTGCGTATGAGCGCCTTCAAGTGGCCCAAGCGGGATAATTCGGAACGTGTTGATGTTCTGGTGCGACCAGAAATAATGGGCTTTGATGTGATGCCAGTGGCATGTTTCCTTCACGCCTGGTAAATCGATCATTCGCTCAACGAAAGATTGGAGGTTTGGGTAATCGATGATTCTTCGAAGATTACACTTGAAGTGGACGACATAGACCAAGTCAAAGCGAACCAGCGTAGTGAAGAGACATATGTCGGCCTCTGTAAGTTGACCTCTACTCTCGCCGACCAACCATTCTCGCCCCTCTAGGTGCAGCTCCAATTCATCGAGGCGAGCAAAGAGGGCGGTTACTGCTTCATCGTATGCTGCCTGTGTCCTCGCAAATCCAGATTTGTAGACACCGTTATTCACGGGCTCATAATTTGAATCAATCATTGCGTCGATCTCATCGCGTAGTTCGATGGGACACAGCGAAGTTCCGTTCCCCATTCCTGCATTGGCAAATGCATCGAACATTCTGATAATTTCACGGCTTTCATTGTTAACAATAGTGCTGTGCTGACGGTCCCATAAGACGGGGACAGTACCAATTCTATGGCTTTCGTTCCAGCCAGAAAAAGCACGGTTATACACTCCTTCAAGACTGTTTTCACCGTTTATTGTGTCTGCAGTTGCTCCTTCTTCTTCTGGGTTAAACGACCATGAGCCATCACTGTTCATTCTCCAATCCACGACGTCCACCGAAATGTGATTCTCAAGCCCGAGTAATTTTCGAGCAATGAGAGTGCGATGTGCCCATGGGCATGCATGGGAAATGTAGAGGTGGTATCTACCGGTTTCAACATCAAAGAGTTCACCCTCTGTAATGTGGTCGCGAAATTCACTGGATTTACGTATAAACTTCCCTGATTCAAATGCCTCAGTCCATGCTCCAGCCTGCTCGTCTGTTGGGTTCACAAAATTTTCAAACCGCCGCCTCTAATTATTCAAACGGTATTTGGATGCTACTTGGTTGCATCTTCTATCAAGTTATATCACTCTTCTTCAAACTGCTCGAAGGCGTCTTCCTCGCCATCTTCAATGAATCCCATCTCATCAAGGTGGGAATCGAAGTCTGGGAACTGGGGTTTCCAGTTCTTCGGTAGCGGTGAGTTATCTTCAATAATTTTGATCATTCGTTCTTGCCAAGCAACAGGCTTTCTCTGCATGATGTACATGTACAGCGTCGAAGTACGAATCTCTTCATGAATGACTGAATAGCCAGTATTCGCTTCAAAGTTCATTGCTCGAAGCAGGTTGAACGCTGGCCGATTGATGTTGTGGAACATCTTCTTTGAAGTACGCATTCCAAACAACACAGTTGCAAAAACGATGAGACTCGTGAGGCAAAATGCGCCCCATCCTTCTCCAGCGAGTTGTCGTGAAAAAATAACCACTGCAAACAAGACTGGAACTGTGGTAATCAAAAAAAGGAAACTTTCGGAAACAGGACCTTTACCCATCTTTGATTCAATGGCACCCCAACCATTGTGATGTTTCTCCCACGGTTTGAAGTGTTCACTTGGTTGAAGATTTGCGGCAGCAATCACTTGATTTCGCAATTGATGAATTTTCGCTATTTGGCTTGGACCCCCGTCCATGTTTTCTTCAATGATGGTGTCAAGTCTGTACTTTGCTTCGAGGTAATGTCCCATGTCAGCCAGCAGCGACGCTTGTTCAACAAGTGGTGTGACTTCCTTTGGTAAGTGGTGGCGAAGGTCTTGCCACCATTGCAGTCCTTCGCTGAGAAGTCCGAGTTCGTCGGACAGTAGGCGACCTCCCAGCATCCACATTGCAGTTCTGTTCGGGTCCAGTTCGATGATTTTACGTACGGCAGCAAGAGATTTAGCTGCTTGAATCAAGGTTGGCTTCTCACCTTTCGGTGGGAGAATGGTCTCTGCACAGAGTTGCCATGCATCAATGTGGTCAGGGTCTAATTTGACGGCTTTACGAGCTTCCTCATATGCTTCCTCAGCCTTACCTTCGTCGTATGCTTCAACGGCGTTAAGGTAGTGGTGTTCAGCACTCATGCTCAATCACCGCTCAATCGTCTCGGTCACGAGTCAGTGGTTTCGGAGGTCGGTTATGGGCATGGCCGGGGCCGTTTCCTCGGGACTTGCGAAATGTGCGTGGTTCTCGGGATTTGCGTTCTGGTTGACGCTCGTCGCCTCGAGAACGATTTTGATTGTATGACCCACGGTCTTGATACCCACGTTCATCTCGTCGGTCTCGGCCGTCCCTTCTTGGTGGTCGATCGCCTTCTCTCCGTGGTGGTCGCTCTCCAGAATCTCTTCGTGGGGGTCGCCCTCCGGAGTCGCTTCGTTGCGGTCTGTCTCGGGAGTACCCGCTGGATCTACGGTCGCCGCCACCGCCGCCGCCACCGCCACGAGATGCGCCGCATCGGTTGCATTCGGTTCGGAATGCGAAGTTTGAATTTTGACACTTTGGACAATCCCAGTCGCCACCGTTACGGTTGTCGCCTCTGTCGTTTCGATCGAATCGTCCGCCTTGTCGGTCTCTGCTCTGGTATCCACGGTCGTCTCGACCACCACGACGGTCATCGTTTCGTCCACGGCCTCCACCGCCACCGCTACGAGGTTCCCCGCATCGGTTGCATTCGG
>JAQXFL010000171.1 GCA_029250345.1 Candidatus Poseidoniaceae archaeon | reverse complement strand
AAAATTATTCCTCCAATGGGGTTGTTTGAGGGGGCTTTGGTGTGTGAAAAATGGCGTAGAAAATACAGAATTGATTGAGATAATTTTGGCCCGCAGTCCTCTATTTTCTAAGCCTCACTCCCCTCTACAAACATACCCTGTGCCGAGGGGGTATAAAGGTAGTGCAAAAGGACATTCGCCAACCACCAAAAAAGGCGTAGAAAACGACCCACAACCGGCGTAATTGAAGCAACAAAACGCTTCTAAAAACTAAGCTTTTTCGAGCGAAAAAAAGACAAAATCGAACCCGTTCTTCAACATCGGACAAGCGAGAGCGTTAAGAAGCCGGCCAAAGTCGCCGAAAGCATGCCCAACCCGAAGATATGCGTCTCTCTCGAGGAAACAACAGTCAAAGCAATGGTTGACGAAGCCGCTCGTGCCGGATTACACGGTGCAGATATGGTCGAGGTTCGATTTGATCGACTTTACCTCACTAAGCCTCAAGCCACCGTCGTCGAAGACGAAGAAGGAAACCGCACATCCACCATGCCTCCAGTCAATGACTGGGCAGTGGCCGATGTTTCTGAACTCGAAGTTGCTGATTCCATTGCAGCATTGAAAGAAGGAATTTCACTCCCAGTGGTTTTCGCAGTTCGCCCAGTCCGTGAAGGCGGTCATTTCCCTGGCAACGAAGAACAACGCATCGAAATCCTGGCACAAGCCGTCGCTTCGAACGTTGCATGGGTTGACCTCGAACTTTCCATTGAATCGAAAGCACGCAAAGCACTCGTAGAGGCTGCAAAGTCGGCAAGTTGCAAAATCATCGCCTCCCAACATGACGTCGAAGGAACTCCAAGCGCTGAAGAGATCATCACAATGGTTTCTGAAAACGGCGACAGCGGTGACATTTTCAAGTACTGTAGCACAGTTAACGACCACCAAGACGCTTTGCAACTCGTCGATGCGGCAAACACCCTTTCGACTCAAGAATCACCTCTCTACAGCCTCATGGCACTCGGCAACGGCGGAGACTGGGCTCGACTCCACGCACCCACGCTTGGTCAAGAAATGGTATATGCAACCATGCGAGACGAGTTCCGACTCTCTGACAAGGGCCTTGTCAACGTTCGTGACCTCCAAGATGCTTGGAGACTCCTTGAGTACTGAAGTCGCTCACAGGCTCCTTAGAGAGCCTTCGTTAGCGTTTCACGTTTGTTCTAACGGCGTGGAAATTGTTCCTGAAGATGCGTCTGTTTGAACACCCTGTGGAATGACTGTTTCAGGCAGTGGCACTGGCTGTTGCAATTCCTTGGGCATCGGCTCAGTTCCTTGCCAAGCCCCAGGTTGTTGTGCAGGAGTGCTCAGCGAAGGGACGATGCTTTGCACTTGTTCAGTTTGCATGAGACCGGCTTTCATGTAGCGAGCGTTGAGGACAAAGGGGACGACGAGCGTGCTCAAGAAACCTACAAGGAAGACAAGGGCAACCGTGTAGGGAGGTAGAATTAGGCTTCGTTCTGTCGTAATAATGGTGATATCTGCAGCCACAATCGTATCTGGTGCTTCAGCATCAAAGTCATGCACATTGTCCCATGTATCAACAACGATGTAGAAGTCTTGCCAGTTAGTTCCTGTGAAGAGGGACGAATAGATTTCAGGACCATCGAGGTTCAATGCAAAATTAACCTCCGATGTTTTTTCGTATTCATGTGAATCACGGTATGACTTCCATCCGAGGAAATTGAAACTCCTCCACTCAGGAGGGATATCGGACAATGAATCCTGAACGTCTTCGTCGTAGAACCATCGGTCGTCTTGATGTGAGCTGAAGTAAGATTCTTCATAACTCGAATATTCTTCAGTTGTCAAGAGATACACATCGGCATTCACGGGGTTGAAATTAGTGTCCTGAAGTGTGATGCAAATCGTGGTCCGGTAATCAGCCGAGAGGTTGACCCTCAATGCTCCAACGCTGTCGTTTCCAATAAGCATGGTTGTGAAATGATTCACCTCTAAGGGGTCGAGTCGAGGAGTGTAATACGTGTCGTACATCCATGGTTCTTCAGGGCTCAATTCAGGATTATACCGCTCATCAATAGACTGGGACGGAGCATCTCCACCTTCTTCCGGCATGTACATATCGTCGTCGTAAAAGAATCCGTCCCACCACATGTTATTGTGATGCGGCACAAGTGATTTGCGTTGAACTGTCTCGTTCCATGCGACAGGAGTCGTGTCACCAGAGCATGCATCGGCTGCTTGGACCTGGGCTGTCAAAGGCGAAGAGAGTGCGACCAAAAACAGGGGGAGGAGAAGGGTCAAGGTGATTGAACCAACTCGAAGATGTGTCGACATGGGCTCCCCTCAAATACTGTAAAGCAAGGAGGTTATACAAACTAACGGTCAACTTCTACGGCGAAGAGGCCGGACATATCCACTGTCGTCACTTCTACGCTCATCTTTGGAAAGAATGCCCGGTGCGGGCGGAGGCGTGTGATGGTCCATACCGAGTAGTCCACCTTGACTTTCGACGTGTTCCACATCGGTGTAGGCTTCTGCAGCCTGCTTGGCCTCGTCTTCGAGGTCCGATGGTTCTCGCATAACGAGCCAACCGAGAATAAGGGCTACTGAAATGAGGGCCACAAGGGTCGCTAAGTCGGACCCAGCATCTGCCAACCAGCTCTTCCAATCGTCCACACTAAAGTCGGAGAGAGATGGAGGATCTGAAGGTTCAGGACTGACTTCGATTTCAAGGTCCATCGTATCACAGATTCCTACACTGTCGCACACTTCTAATCGAACAGTGTAGATTCCTACTTCGTCCCATGAGCCAGAAATTCGGCTTTCAGAGCCAGCGATAGGGTCAATCCAATCGTCAGCAGGATTGCCGTTTTCATTCGCATCTACCTCAATATCGAGGTCCCAGCGAATGATGAGATCGGGGCTTAGCGTTTCGTCGCGGTCCGAGATGGAACCATCGTTGACATTGGTATCACGATAAACTGCAATTCCCAAGTCAGATTCAAGGTCAGAGATGTTCGCACTAACCGAATACGAATCGGAAACGATGATTTCGTCTTGAATGAAAATGTCATGGATTATTGGCGGGTGATCGACAACAACGGTGAAGAGAGAACGTGATACATCACCCGTACCAAAGGCGTCTCGAACAGTAAGTGAAACGGTATACTCCCCAGGAAGAGAATACGAATGCCAAGGCGTAGGTTCAGAATTCAAAGGCGAACCATCGCCGAAATCCCAAGTGTACTGCACAATTCCGTTCCAATCCGGTGAATTGGTATCGAGTGGAACATATTTTCCTTCAAAGGACTGATCTCCGTCACGTGTGCCATCAGAGTCGAAATACAGCAGAGCATGAGGGGCTGCGAATGTATCATCTGCTTCGTTGAAAGTTCGAGACCATTCCAAATCAGTAATCTCTGGCAGCGAACTGGAGTCGGTCATCTGCTCCTCGTTGTACCACGCATCAAGAATCTGAACGGAAATAATTGGCAGAGGATTTGCAATTTGAACGGTCAAGATACGTGCGACGCTTGTTGCACCTAGTTCATCAGTGACAACCAATGTCACCGTGTGCGTACCGGGTTGAGAAAAAGTGTGAGTCACTTGTGGACTTGAGCCAAAAGTGCCGTCATCAGAGAAACTCCAGTTGTATGTCAAATCGCTTGAATCTCCAACCGTACCGTCTGGGTCAAAGGAATCTCGGCCATCGAAAGTGTAAGGCGTCTCAACTTGACCATCTTCGACTCGGAAATCGATAAGTGAGGTGCCGGAACTTGTTGTTTTGACGACGAAGTCAGCGACAGGATTCTGATTCAGCACACGGATCGAAAGCGTGGTGGAGACCGAACTTCCGTCGTCATCGGTAACGGTTAATTCAGCTGTTTTGAATCCAGGAGAATCCCATGACGGCATTGGATTCGGTTGAGAGGATGTGGTCTGCGTGAAATCGTCGCTACGGTCGGTCACACCACCGCCGAGGTTTACTCCCTCAGGGAAGAACCATGAGTGTGCCACAATACTTCCATCGTCATCTTTGAACACATCAGGCATGACGATGGAATTGTATGTTGAGGTCGAGAGATTCTCGGTAAAAATCTGGTAAGGGATTCGATTGTTGACAATAACTTCGATGTTCTTTATACCCGTATTAATTCCGTCAGAAACGGTCAAAGTGAGGTCATAAGATGCATTCACGCCGTTGATGTCACCCCATTCATGCGGTGCTTGGAAGAGGCCTACACCGCTGTCAATATCTCCATCGCCCCAATTCCATTCAAACGTCAAGTTCTGGGTCGGGACATTGTCATAGGTGAGCGAGGCTGAAAACAGAATCAGTTGTTCGGTAAGAATCGACACTTGATCCTCAATGACAACACCGTTCACCGTGATGATTGGGACAGGTGGAGAAGAGTCGGTGATGTTCAGTTGCAAGACATCAACATCGGACCATGAGCCGCCTTGGTCTTCAACTCGAAGTGTTGCATTGTAAAGTCCGAGGTCCTTGTATGAGCGGAGTGGAGACTTGAGGCCGGATGTTGTCCCGTCACCAAAGTCCCAAGCATAAGCAACCGGAGAATCCGAGTAGGGGAGTGAGTTGTTGTCGAAAGAAATGCCCCATGCATCAAAACCGTCGCCTGTGAATTGGACATTCTCCCACGTTTGAGACTCATTCGGAGCAACCGTTCCATTCGCTGTTGGCCTCATATTATCGAGAACCTGCGGTGATGTCGACAAGGTGTCGACGGTTGTACCGATCATGTCCTTCATTTCCATCTCGAAGGTAAATTGTGAACTCTTTGGGGCAGTGAACCAAATGCTTTCCTCGGTAGCAACGCCGCCGCCTGCCGAAACTCGCTTGGTTTGAGTGTCGATAACTACTCCGCTGCTGTCGAGGACCTTTGTGGTGACATCTAAATCTTCAAAGAAAGCGTTTGAGAAAACTTGGTAGTTGACTTGGGCTGTATCAGACGCTCCATCACCATCTCGGTCGCCTAATACAGTGTTGTTGAGCGTCAGTGTCGCTGGCGATGTGATTCGAGCTGCTTCAATGTCGACAGTACCTTGCGGATACGACGGTCCACATGAGGTATAGTCGCAATCAGCGACGCTGCTGGCATACCAGGTGATGGCCCAAACTTCGTCGGTGAGATTGCCAAAGCCGGGTATCAAGGCTGTTGCTACATTGTTTTGGAAGTCCAAGTCGGTAACCGACCACAGGCCGTCCGCTGTAGCCTTTGAGACCACCACACCGTCAAACTGACTTACATCTGCAGTCAATCGCATGGTGAGAGGGGCTGGAGAAGAGGCCCCAGGGGTGAACTGGAAGGCTCGGATACCCCAGCCTTCAACTGAATGGCCGGTAGAGGACCATGGCCCAGCCCAGTTGCTGTTGGTGTCGGCAGGCTGAACGCGACAGAAAGAACCAGACGAACAGGTTGGAGTCAAATCCAAGTTGGAGAAACCGTAGATACCTTGGTCTGAATCAAGAACCGCTGCTATTGAAAAATTCGCAAAAATTTGCTCCATTGTCCTGCCGATTTTCCCGCTCTGCCCGCTTACAGGGGAAATTGCCAAGTTTTCGACACCAAGTCCGCCAGTTGCCGAATCCTGTACCAACTGACGTACAGCAGGTCCACCACCAAGGTGGTCTGCGAGATACATCGTGAAGATGAATCCTGCACCGTAATCTGCAAACCGTTGGTTCCACCAACGAACAGAAAGTTCAGAAGATTGAGTCCACTGATTTAGGTGGCTGACAAGCGTTGAGTCCGCACCGAAGCAGAGATAGATGGCTACATCTGCGTTGCCTTCGTCAATCCACAAATTCTCGTATGGATCTTGTGCGTTGTGGAGCAAATGCTCAAGTTCGTGAGCAAGTATCGACTTACCCCATGAAAGGGTAACATCGGCATAGTCGACGTATACCGCTTCACGAGCGCTCGACAGAGACGGGGCAAAGTAGCCGCCGATGTTATAGGCACCGTCAATATCGTAAATCACGATTTGAACTTGACAATTGTTGTC
>JAQXFL010000170.1 GCA_029250345.1 Candidatus Poseidoniaceae archaeon | reverse complement strand
CAAGTTCATCCAAGACTTGACTGAAATGAACGATGACACCGGTGACGGTTCAAGCGAGTTCAAAGCGACCATCACGCACCACTCCTTCTCGGAACTCATTCTCTACCCGTGGGGGCATTGCACAAATTGCCAAAGCCCTGACCATGAACAACTCAAGTATCACGGACAACAACTGGCTGACATGACTCAGTACGCAAACCTGCAATCTTCTGACCTCTACCCAACCTCTGGAGATTTCTGTGACTGGCATTACGGTGTTCACGGTTCTTACTGTTACACATCTGAAATTGGAACTGCATTCCACCAGCATGAGGACGACATAGACCACATTGCCGTGCGAAACATTGGAACTGGATTCTATATCGCAGAGATTGCTGACAGCCCTCGTGAACGTGCCGACTTAGCCATCGCCAATATTTCTCAACAAAATTACCTCAAAGCAGGAGACAAGGTCGATATTCCAGCTGAGGGAGATATCCCGGTTGATCTGTGCGTTTCTGCTCAGTTCCCATACAGCGAATCCCAAAGCAAAATCGAGTGGCGCACCGTCAAACCAAGTCGGCTGCAAAGTGATTACGGGCCACGGGAATGGGCTACAACCCCATGGCAGACCGTTGAGGTAAACATGGTTGAAGACGAAACATGCCCACTCCCTGACGGCAACGGTACAGTATTGCGTGGCATGATTCCTATTTCGGAAACAGCCATCGGCAAACTCCATTACAAAGCCACATTATCAACGCTTTCCGGTTCTGATTTGTTCCAATATCCTGCAGAAGGTGCGTACTATGAACTCGATTTGTCGTACCGTGCTGCCTATGGCAGTTTCATTGGATCGTTGTTCATGTTCGGTCTCACGGCGAGTTTTGTTTGGGGCGGATTAGCAGTGTGTCTGCGGATGATGCTTTCGGACGGAGATGAAATTGATTTGACGGCATCCGAAGCGACGGAAGACGAGCCTTCTGAGGCTGTACTGATTGCGGAGAATGCATGAGGAGGGGTATGAATGGCTGAAGATTCCGACCAATTCAATGGCCGTATGGGCCTTATCTTCGCTTCAATCGGTGCTGCAATCGGTACCGGTAACATTTGGCGATTCCCTCGAATGGTCGGTGCGAACGGCGGAGGTACATTCCTTGTTCCTTGGCTGTTTTTCTTGTTTATCTGGTCGATTCCGCTCGTGATAGCTGAATACGCCATGGGTAAGCGAAGCCGTACCGGAACCATCGGTACATTCCGTATCTTCGCTGGTAAGAAATTCGCTTGGATGGGTCTGTGGACCGCATGGATTTCCACCGCTATCGGTTTCTACTACGCAGTCGTTTCTGGCTGGACCATCAAGTACTTCCAACTCGGAATTACCGGTGCTTTGAACGGTGAGAACGTCGATACTACGGAAGTTTGGAATGCGTTCCTGCAAAACCCAGGACAAGTTATTTTCTTCCAATTTTTGGTTATTGCTTTGACGCTCGCCGCTATTTGGAAGGGGGCGAAAGCGATTGAAAAGGTCAACTTCTACCTGATGATTTCCCTGTTCGCTTTGCTGTTCTTGACGCTCTTCCTCTCGCTGTGGATGGACTTCTCCGACGGCTCACTCGACGGTGCCTTGTTCATGTTCACCATCGACTTCGACATGCTGTTTGAACCCGAAGTTTGGATCAACGGGTTATCTCAATCGGCATGGTCATGCTCTGCAGGAATGGGCATGTGCATCACCTATGCGGTCTACATGAGCAAAGACGAGGACACCGTACTCAATGCTTTCACGATGGGGCTTGCCAACAACAGCATTTCTATTATCGCAGGTCTTGCTGTTCTTTCAGCAATTTTCGCAGTCAACCCAGACCCACTGGGAACCGTCACTGAAGGTTCATCCGCTATCACGTTCCTTGCGCTTCCTGAAGTGTTCGCTCAAGCACCGTTTGCACCGGTTGGACCGTTGTTTATGATGGCAGGCTTCTTCCTTGCGCTGTCTTTTGCAGCGATGACTTCAATGATTTCAACCGTGGAACTGTGTGTTCGAAATTTCGTCGACCACGGTTTCGAGCGTGAGAAGTCGGTCGCACTCACCGGTGTCGCTTTGTTCCTCTTCGGTCTACCGTCCGCAGTCATGTGGATCAAACTCGACAGCAGCGGTGTTGCATTCCCGCAATTCTTGGAAGTCCAAGACCACATCTGGGGTTATGGCTTGATGTTCTCAGGTCTTTTCATTGCTTTCTCAATCTGGAAGTACGGCTACATGCGCTGGAAGTCTGGCGTTGAAGCAGGCGTTGCTCCTCCAGGTTTCAAGGGCTACCTTGGATTCGGTGTCTCGGCCTTCCGTGACGACTTCATCAACACCGGTGACAACGACATCATCGTCGGACGCTGGTGGGATTTGCTGATGTATCTGGCCTTCCCAATCTTGTTCTCCGTTCTCATGTTCTCTTACTTCGCTGATATGATTGCCAACACGGACAACGTGTGGAGTCCAACAAATCCAAACGGGCTAGGCATCATCTTGCTGTTCTGGGGCGTTATTGCAGCGTTGTTCATCTCGTTCAACAAGTTCCTCATCCGTCGACCACTCTACCGAAACATTCCGAAAGGAGCGGATGTCGATATCTCGACGTTACCCGGTGGCGATGACGAACTGGTCGTTGCGCTTGGTGAGATTGCGCCTGGATTTGAGCACTTATCGAAAGACTACACCATAGAAGCCGAACTGGTTTGAGGTGAGCCGATGGACGACCTCGTCGAGACATTGGCGATTGGACTGAGCGTCTCAGTTCTTCTTATCGTCGTTTCATGGTGGTTTTGGAAACGCTACGACCGGCCGAGCGAAGCTCAATTGGAACGTGAGGAATCGATTGCAAAAAAGGAACAGGAGACGCGCATGTGGCGTGCTGTTGAAGCGCAGATGGAACAAGAGAAGGCACTGCTTGAGGAAAAGGCACTGTATGAACGGCGCAAAGCCGAGGAACGAGCCAGAGCCATTCCTCCACCGGTGAGTGAAGTTTCCGATGCTTTTGCAGCCTTCAACCTCGCACAGAAACTTGAGCCAAACTTTGAGCAATCTGAAACGGCGCCGTCTGCTGAAGCAGCCAGTGTTGAACCATTTCTGGAAGCCGACGATGACGACGTGTTGCTCATCGATGAACCGCTTGAGGTCCGTCGAGATGAAGGCGTTATTCTCGAAGAGGGTCAAGCGCTTCCGGATATGCCCGAGGCTGTTGAACCTGAAGAAGTTGAACCTGAACATGAACCACTCGACATCGAACAAGCAATTCCTTCCGCACCGGATTTGGATGCGTTGATTGGCATTGAATCAAGTGAGGCTGAGGAAGCATGGCCATCAGCGGATGAACCTGCTGTAGATGATTCCGATTGGAGCGATAACTGGTTCCAAAGCCTCGATGAGAACGACTGAACAAAACGCTCGTTCTCTCCCTGTTCAAAGCGAAGAGGTGATGAACAGTCGGTTCGTGGAACGTTCATGGTGCAACGCCCTCGCGGAACCCGTGACTTCACGCCGAAGGTGATGGCGCGTCGTTTAGCGTTTGAGCAACTCTTGGAAGAGCGTGCTCGCCGTCACGGTTTTTCCCGTATTCAAACTCCGATTTTTGAGAAGTTGGATTTGTTTACGGCCAAGTCAGGGCCGGGTATTGTATCGCAGTTGTATGCCTTTGAAGACAAAAGTGAGCGCCAACTCACCCTTCGCCCAGAATTAACGGCTCCAGTCATGCGAATGATTGCAGAAGAAGGCATGCAGATGCTACAGAAACCACTCCGTCTTTCCTACTATGGTCAGTGTTACCGCTATGAAGAATCCAAAAAAGGCCGTTACCGCGAGTTCTTCCAGTATGGAGTTGAATTGATCGGTGAGGCAGGCCCACTTGCTGAAGCAGAAGTTATTGCTCTGGCCATCGATATGCTTGATGCATGCGGTCTTGAAAACTGGGAGATACGAATTGGACACGTTGGAATTCTCAAAGGTGCACTAACAGGCCTCGGTTTGTCAGCAGACACTCCTGACGGCGCCAGTGAACCTCCTGTTGCCAGCGCAATGCGTTTCCTCGACAAGGGCGATGATGCAGGGCTTGCTCAACTGTTCACCAACAACGGCATCAATCCAGAACACGCTGCACCTTTGCGTGCACTGGCTAACCTTGAAGGTGGAATTGAGACGCTCGAACCAGCACGAGAAATTCTTTCTTCACTCAGCGGCGTATCGCTCGAGGCGCTGGATGATTTGCAAACGACGCTCAACGCAGTTGCTGCATTGGCACCTGCTCCTCCATCCTTGGCGGTGGATTTGACCGTCGCTCGTGGATTGGATTACTACACCGGAATGGTGTTCGAAGTCAAAGTACCTGAATTGGGTGGTGAAGGCCAAGTGCTTGGTGGCGGTTCGTACAAGCTGCTGCACCTCTTTGGTCTGCCTGACCTTGACCCAAGTTGCGGTTTTGG
>JAQXFL010000161.1 GCA_029250345.1 Candidatus Poseidoniaceae archaeon | reverse complement strand
CCGAGCGTGGTATTTCTGTAACCTCGGAACAATTCACTGCAATCACTGAACCACTTGCCAAAATCTATGCAATCCCTGACCACCTTCATGCCCTATCACACATGCTCGGTGACGGTTTGGTGCCATCAAATTCCAAAGCCGGTTACTTGGCTCGTATGCTCGCTCGAAGGACATTGCGACTTCGTGATGACCTCGGGATTCAAGTTCCACTCGCTGAATTGGCTCAACATCATATCGCTGTGAATCTTGATGGGCAATCGATGAAGCAGACACACGATGGACTCCTTGGTATTCTTGAACTCGAAGAAGAGCGCTACGGGGAAATGATTCGTAAAGGCGGCAATGTCATTGTCACACAATTGAAAGGCCTAGCCAAAGACGCTGATACTGTACCGGATGAAACATTGTTCCAACTGAACGATTCTCATGGTTTAGCACCTGACATGGTTGTAGCACTGGGCCAAAATGCTGGCTGGACGAATCTTCAAATCCGCACTGGTTTCGCTGCTGAAATGGCTGAACGCCATGCACTGATTGCGAAGCAAGCTGCCCAAGCAATCGAACAGAAACCGCTTGTTGAATCATTCCCACAGTTGCCCTCAACTGTGGCCCTGTATTACGACGATGTCCAACAACGTGAATTTGATGGCAGCGTTCTTGCCGTCCTACCACTTGTTGGTGAAGATGTGCCTGAAGGTGCAACCCATGCAGTTATTCTCGACAAATCATGTTTCTACCCCGAGGGAGGTGGCCAAGAAGGCGACTATGGTCTTCTTTCGACGGACTCAAAGCATTTGGAAGTACTTGACACACGCAAAGTGGGTGAACATATTCTCCACTTGGTCGGTGGGACTTTTGAGACGGGTGACCTTGTTCATGGAAGTATTGACTGGAACCGAAGAAAACAACTCATGGACCATCACACTGCAGTTCACATTGTAGGTGGTGCAGCCCGCCGTGTTCTTGGTCCTCACATTTACCAAGCAGGTGCGAACAAGTCGGTTGATTCTGGACGTTTGGACATCACTCACTTCAACCGCTTATCTCGTACGGATTTGGATGCGATAGAATCGATTGCAAATGAAGTTCTCGGCCAAGTTCAGCGTACAGAGAAAACTGAACTGAACCGAAAAGACGCCGACAAAAAGTACGGCTTTGATCTGTACCAAGGTGGTGCTCCAAAGGGGAACTCGATTCGAATTCTGCGCATCGCAGATCACGATATCCAAGCATGCGGTGGTACGCATCATGACGAACCAGGTCAAATCGGCTCAATTCGAATCGTTCGTTCTGTAGCTGTTCAAGACGGCGTAGAACGCTTGCACATTGTTGCTGGTCAAGCAGCGCTCAATTATGCTCGTAAGCAGGACGAACTTCTCCGTAAGGCAAGCGATGTTTATGGCATTCCAACACAAGACCTACCAAAAACTACCGAACGCTTCTATGCTGAATGGAAAGAGCAACGCAAGACGATTGAACAATTGGAGGCTGAAATTGTGCGACTTCGTACCTCTGGAGGCGGTTCTGACTCCTCGGAAATCGATGGTGTTCGAATTGTTATCATGGAAGTGACTGGTGATTTGAAAAAGATGACGAAGATGCTCAAGGAATTGACGCTTGATGCGAGTCAACCTACGCTGGCAGTTCTCGGCTCACGAGAAGGCGGTGGGAAGTTGATGATTGCCGTGACTGAGAATACGGCAGCGAGTGAGCGATATGATGCGGTTTCCCTCCTGCGAACCATTGCACCCCACATTAAGGGAGGTGGAGGCGGACGACCTACACTCGCTCAAGGTGGCGGTTCGTACCCGGAAGGCCTTGACGAAGCACTTACTGCTGCACGCAGTGAAGTCGGCCTGTAATTAGAGCGTCTTCAAGGCCTCGATATCAAAATACGAAACTGCGACTTGGCAAGCTTCATCTTTAGAAAACCACTTGACTTCTGCAATCTCCTCGGTCTGTAACTCGAGTTCTGATAGGTCTCCGTTCCATGTTGAACGGTAGGTAAACGAAACAAACGAAATGCCATCATCTGTGAAAATTTTCTGCGTGACGACTGGTTCTTGCGATTCAAGAGTGATCTCAAGTCCAATTTCTTCTAGTGTTTCTCGAACACAACCCGTACTTGGATGTTCATCGTGGTCCATGTAACCACCGGGCAATGTCCAGAATCCTCTGAAATGTCCTCGTTCTACTTTACCGAGCAATACATCTCCCGCATCGTTACAAATCATGACTTTCGATACCAACCGATGAATAGACCGGTAGATTGCTTCTCTTGCCACTGGATGGACTGCATTGTCCGCAATCATTTCGTCTTTCCATGCCCAGTTTTTTGGCCAGTCAATCTTCGGATACCCCTTCATTACTCTGTAGACCATGGTGCCGAAAACAACGCGTGTCTCACGCAGTTGCTTCCATTCGATACCCATCGAATCAATCTCACTACGTGTCGGTAAGCGTAATTGCTCGGTGATTTCTTTTCTTCCCTGTACAGGTCTTTGAGGGCCTTCGCCACGCTCATTGACCAAGAGCACCTTCCCGTCGTGTTCCAAGTGAACCACTTCGACAGGATGCATGTATACGGGTTCATCTCATGTTTCATGAATGCTCGTATGGCAAGTTGTACGGTTTGGGCATTGTTCAAGTACGACCTGTTTATCGCTCAAACATGCACTTCGAGCAACTGAACAAAACTGGCTGGGCTCAGACATATCTCTTGGTAGACTCGACTTCAAAGAGCGCCGCAATCATTGACCCAGTCTACGATTTCATGGATGAATACCTTTCTGTGATTGAATCGAAGGGCTTGGTACTCACGTACGCCATTGCAACTCATACTCATGCTGACCACATCACTGCGTGCTATTCACTGCGTGAAACGACTGGATGCGAATATGCAATGTGGAAGGATACAGCCTGTCTTGGAGTCTCCCATTATCTCAACGAAGAAGAGGCACTCATGGTTGGTTCGTTACCACTTAAGATTCATCACGTACCTGGACACACCAGCGATCATGTTCTGATTGAATCACCAACTCACCTCATGACCGGTGATTTTCTGTTCACCGGTGAAGGTGGAGCTGGCCGTGATGACTTACCGAGCGGTCGAGTCCATACCCATTGGCTCTCTCTCAAATGCCTCGATTCACTCAACGGCAGTCTTCTCGTCTGCACTGGCCACGAACCACCTGGTACTGAGATGAAATCGTTGGACTGGAATCGTGAACACAATCCCGTTCTGAACATGAATTCCTTTGAGAAGTATTCGGCTTGGCAAGAGAAAGTTACGGCAGGACTTGGCTCGGTTTCTAAAATTAAAACAGCGCTCCTTGCAAATCTTTTTGCTGAAATTCCAGAAGTCATCCCCTGGATGAAGTAGACGCATTTCATGCGAAGGCATTAGTAGAGGCGTTCATGCCCCACATCATGCACCTCCGTTCGGCTCGCAGCCTCTTGGTCGTCTGTACACTTCAACTGCTTCTTATTGGCGTATCTGCTGCACCTCTAGCAGACAGCCTCAATCCGCTGGGAGATTTTGAGCGAATGGATGCTTCACTTGAACACGAACTCAACATTGTGTCCGATGACGCAACATTGTCTGTGATTTTCCAACTCAATTCAGCAGTTGATTCTTCAGACCGAAGTGAGTTGGTAGAGTTTGGTGCAGAAATACTTGGCGATGCTCCTCTCATTGACGGCGGTCTAATTGAGGCATCAGCCTTACAAATACGCTCCATTAGTCAATGGGATCGTGTTGAATACCTTGAACTGAACAGAGAACTGGAATTCTTCTACCTTCCAGCAGAGTTTGGCGGTGACCCAACAGATGAAGTTGGAATTTTGATGCATGAGACAACTCATGTTGTCAACGCTACGACTTCATGGCACCGAGCAATCATCAATACAGATGGAACCGTTGCGTATGATACCGACCTTGCATTCACTGAATGGGATGGGGATGGAACAGCAATCGTCGACTTGGATACTGGAGTTGACGCAGGTCATCCAGATTATGACTATCTTCAACCGTGGTCCGGTGAAAAGACGCTCTATTCTGCCAAATGGGACGGTGTATGGACTGAAACCCGCAACTCCGATACATCTTCGGGTCACGGGACTCACGTCGGCGGGACAATTGCTGGGAACGGTGATGCTTCTGCAGGCCGCCGTGCTGGTGTTGCCAAGGGTGGGCAACTGGTCGCTCTTGGAACTGGAGATGGCGCTTCTATCTTCGCAGCAGAACAAGGACTTGAATGGACCTACCAACACTCTATTCCTGGGCAAAATGAGTACCACATTCGTGTTGTTTCGAACTCTTGGGGCACGGATGGCGATTATGACCCGAACGGGGCTGTAGCGCAATTGACTGACATGCTTACTTATGACCACGGCGTTGCTGTCATTTTCGCTGCCTCTAATTCTGGAGGCAACGGCGGCGAGTGTGCTGGCGGTTTGAAGACCAATGTCTATGCAAATACTCCATCCGCCATTTCTGTCGCAGCCCTGACACACGATGGGTCTGCTGTGACCTCTTTTTCCTCACGAGGCTGTATGAACCAGATGCACACATGGCCCGATGTGGGTGCGCCAGGTCGCGATATTTGGGCCACCGCACCTCGTGGAACAGCCATTGACGCATCAACGAAATTGCAGGGCGATTTGTACTACATGGCCATATCTGGGACCAGTATGGCGACACCTCACGTTGGCGGCATTGCAGGCCTGCTGCTCGATGCTGCACCATCATTGGGCGTGGCAGACTACCACCGTGACGACCACGATGAGGGCAACTCCTTGGTCGGTGGCGACGGTTCAGCAGCATACGGACAGTTCGATGACTGGGATTCGGCAAATTATTCACGGGTTCATGAACTCGAACTCATCCTCGAACTGACCGCTCGATACGATGGCATGGCAAACTCTTGTGAAGCAGGCAACGACGATGACGCATGCAACGATATCCCGGCTGATTGTTATTTGAGCGCAACCGGTCGGTGTCACGATTGGCGAGTCGGCCATGGCCTTACCAATACCGACAAGGCTGTAGCGCTTGCACGCACACTTCAACTGATGCGTGACCAGAATAACGACGGTTTCGTGGACCATCCCGAATACACCGTTTGGGACGCTTACGACATCTATACCTCGCTCATGACGGTTGAGACGATCCCAGTCGATACCGACCGTGTGCGTCACGCTTGGAAGGGCGACTGGAATCACTTCAACAACGGTGCGAGCGGAGCTGTGTACTATACCGAGGATTCTCACTATGTTTG
>JAQXFL010000148.1 GCA_029250345.1 Candidatus Poseidoniaceae archaeon | reverse complement strand
CTGAGAATTCGTACATATCGAAACTTGCCTGGTTACCCTCCCAACCGCCGCACATAGCAATGTAGTTGCCATCAGGGGACCAAGCAATAGCATTGACGTTTGCTGGAGGGCTGGAAATGGAGTACGTGGTCGAGCCAGTTGCGATGTCAACAATGTAAAAATCATCGTCAGAGGCCAGTGCAATATATTCGCCACCTGGCGAGAAGGCGGCATCCTCAAATCGATCTTCCGAGTTTGGGTTTAATCCGTTACCTAACTGGAGGCCGTCGCTCGCCTTGATAAGTTTCACTTGACCGTTTGTACCTCCGTTTCCTGAACGCCCAATGCTGACAGCAACAAGCGTGCTGTCGGGTGAAAATTCAACATCATAAACATAGTCGCCACTTCCAACATCGACGCTTATGGAACCATGAACCGATGTGAGGTTGCTGGAATAGTAGATGTCCATTGTGTCGTCATCAAGTCCAGCTGCGACGTACATCCCGTCCGGCGAATACGAAACAGATGTGACTTGACCGTTGTTCGAGTGCGCAAGTACGGAACGAATATTAACATGCGTCGTAGCGTTCCAAATTCGAAGGAAACCGTTCTCTGATGCAGTCGCAACGAACTCGCCGTCAGGTGAATAATCAACATCCAAGTAGTCTTGATTTGATGAAATGGTAAATTCATTTTGGAAATTTGGATTGTTTGTTGTCCATTTATCGTTGATATCTGACGTTCCATCGCCATCGCTGTCCGGGCAACCTTGTTTGTCTACGGAGGAAGTTCCTGCTGCCCAACGACAATCGTCGACTGAATCATCGAAACCGTCACCGTCAGAATCCGCGCCTGCAGCGAGTGGGGCTAATGTCATGAAAAACATCAGGGTTATGAGGAGAACTGCTTTCCGGAACGAATCCATAGTCACGGGAGGCTACCCCCCTAAAAGGCGTTATGGTCTAAATGTTCGACTCGGCACACCCATACAAAGCATTGAGAAGCGTTACCGCACAGCCCTAAACATGAGCGACGGTCTTCCCAAGGTCAGTGTTGCGGTTCAAGACCGTGTGCTGCTGCACCTCGCTGAACACATCGCCCAAAACGATCGATACATCGTCGGCCCTGAACTCACTCGGCCCGGCATTGCACAGGCATGTGCCCAGCATCCGCCAAACGTAAGCAGAACCATGCGCACATTGCTCCGAGACGAGATGGTCACTGAACACACACGAACGGTTCGTGGTGAAGACCGACGCCAGAAGACATGGCAATTAACTGATAAAGGGAAATCCTCATCGGAACAACTCTCCAAAACGCTCGGTTCAATCAAAGTATTGTTGCGGGATTCGAACGGCGAACTGCTCGAAGTCGAAGCCTGCGAAGCACCGGAGCGCCTCTCTGCAGACATCTCACTTTTGCAGGTACTCATGCATGCTCAACACGAAGGAGTCCTCACCTACGGAGATATTCGGTTCGGTGCTATCAGCAAACGCAGTGAAGAAAGTATTCCCAAGCCAGGCCGCTTAACCCCGATGACCGGAGCACACGCAACATACCACAACAAACCTCCAGTCACTCGACCGGTACATGGGCGTACAGACGAGCTGCAAAATCTCCATGAATGGTTCGATGAACGAAAGCCATGTGCCGTCGTCCATGGCATTGCTGGAATTGGGAAATCAACACTCGTCGCCCATTGGCTGGCACAACGCGTTGAAGATGATCCGCACCTTTCGATTTGCTGGTACCCGTGTCAACCGTGGGACCGCTCGCTAGGCTTGGCGACAAGTCTCCTCCATCGGTTTGGAATCGATGAATCGCACGACCCTTACAATTTGATTGAAACGCTTCCATTGACACCTGGCGGGACGGTCAATGTCGATGCTTGGAGACGGCGATTACTCTCTTACTTGACCGATGCTCGAACAATCCGAGAACGATACAAAAACGAGGCGGGCGGACCACCTCCTTACTGGCTGATCGTTCTTGATGATGTGCACCACATGGAAGAAAACGCCAAAGATTTACTTGGGGCATTGATGCAAATTTCTCTGAAAGCGCCTCTTCGACTGTTGTTCATCTCACGAACGACGCTACGGATTTACGACCGTCGAGACGTCCACACCCGTGGCTTGGTTCGAGAAATGCCACTAAGCGGCCTTACCCTTGAAGACACCAAAGATTGGCTCAGTCAATTGGAACACGGTTCTTCCATCGGTGTTGACGAAGTCCACGCTGCGACTGGGGGGCATCCACTCGCTCTGGAAATGTTGGAGCTCTACGGGCAGACAACACACGAAGACTGGTTGCGATTCCTCGATGAAGAAATTCTCACAGCTCTGCCGCCGTCTGAATATGAGCTGCTTTCGACGCTCGCTGTGTCTGAAAAACCGATACCTTGGGAAAAACTCGCCTCAGCAGTTGACTGGAGCGGAGTGCCACCTGAGAATCTCGTTAAGCACGGATTGTTGCTTGAACTGGATGAAGGAATGTGGTTGCACGAAGCACTACGAGAAAGGCTGCTTCGAGATGTCGGAGCACAAAAGAGCGTTCGCAAAGAACGATTACAGTAATCAGAAATCGTCTGCAGTCATGTATTCGTCAATCCAGCTTAAGAGTTGAGGCTTTGGCATTGCTCCACTCTTTTGGCTGACGAGGTTTCCGTCACGGAAGAGGAAAAGGGCTGGAATGCCACGAACACCGAGGCGGGCTGCATTCATTGAGTTGGAGTCAG
>JAQXFL010000143.1 GCA_029250345.1 Candidatus Poseidoniaceae archaeon | reverse complement strand
CTAAGATGAATCAACTTTGACATTATCCCAAAAGTTGCTGCTTTGCTCTTCCGTTTCGTTTGAATTCGTTGGTTCTGTACTTGGAGGAGTTTGGCTGTTGGGTGGGGGAGATTCGTTATCCGATTGCGTTAGAACATTCTTTTCCTTGGGTGGTGAATTCCTCTGTCCCACCGGATATTTTGAAGAGAAGTAACCCGTTACATCATTCGTTGGCAAGCCCAATTCAGGAAGTATTTCCATAACTTCATGTTTAGAACCCGGACAATCGAGAATTTTTTTACCCTCGTAGAACAACTGGACATAATTGATCGAACCGTTTTCCCCAGCACTTCGTTTCACCGTTTTGAAGGTTAATTTCGAAATCTCATATTGCTTCGCCCAGACGTATTTTTCTGTGAGTTGTTGCCCGACTGTAACCCATTCTTCGCCCTCGTTCCGAGCAATGAAACGCCTTCGAAACCACCATTCTATCAAGAGTAGGGTCGATACGATGAGGATTACGAAGAAAAAAGGCGGGGCATCAACAATTTTTTCATCGACTAAAACACCAATAGAAAAGAACCAAACTAAGACATACAAAAGCGGTAAGCCTTGATAGCCAAAGGTTTGGAATTTGACTTTCTGGTCGTAAGTTACTGGCCCGTTAACATCGTTTTCCTGTATAGCCGACATGTTCTACACCTGTACTTCACGGATACGACATATAGATGTACGCACGGCAGTGGTCGGTATTTGGTTCTTCATTCAATGATTTTTTGGATGGATAATGACGCACCATCGTGTCCCCAAGTAAGATACCCTGGGCGAGCATCATCAAACATGAAGTATTTCGTTGACAACTCGAGTCCTAGCTCCGGATGCGGTGAATCAAATTTGATGACAAGCCTCGTGCTGTAGTTGCCGAACGAGCCAACACCGGCATTGGCTGGCCAGCCGTCGACCAGAACTTTGTGCATTATTGGTTGTACATTAGCGTCTTTTGCTTCAAATCCATGGGTGTCGTTCTCGACGAACAAATCTCGTTCAGTTGCAGGTATTGTGGTTGGTACTGTCATGGTATTACGTAGCAGTCCAGTGTTCTTAAATCTCTCTGGCAATAGTTTTTGGATTTCATACAAGTTCAAAGTCTGACGATGCTAGGCGACACTATGGATGGAATGTCAGTGGCTGATTGGTTGGCCCATGAAGCAACGAATGAATGGGAAGTTATGATGAAGAAAATCGCTGTATTTCATGACAAACATAATTTCGAAGAAAACAACGGTCATGATATGGGCTACCGAATTGCCCTCACCGTTGAAGAGTTGGGTGAATTGGCTGCAGCAGTTACGAAGGGCAAACCTCTTTCAGAATGCGCAGAAGAAATGGCGGATATTCTTCTTCTCTTGATGGGTCATTCCTTGGCAATGGAAATCGATTTGAAGGCTGCCTTTGAGGCGAAATATGCCAAAATCATGCAGCGTCCATCACGCCAAGGTCGGCTCGGTTTACGCGTCACCGAGTATCAGCCAGATGAGTGACTAGCGAATCCAGTGCTGGAAGACCATATCGTGTTCATCGCGAGGACCTGCATCGACAAAGCGTTCACCAATCATGTGAAACCCTTCTCCATCCATCGATGGCGCAAATGCATCTGCGTCCTCAACTTTGGTGTCAATGATGGTCTTATGGATTTCTTTCGTGTGATCCATGAACAGTTGGTAAATCTCTCCACCGCCAATAATCATCAATTCCTCTGATTCGCCAAGTTCCAATACCGATTCATACGACATTACTTCGACATCGTCACGAGGCGTTCTGGAAAGAACGATGTGTCTTCTTCCTGGTAGTTTACCCGGGAGACTTTCCCAGGTTTTGCGCCCCATTACCATTGTCTTGGACATCGTAATGCGTTTGAAATGTTGCAGATCGGACGACTGTCGCCATGGCAAGTCTCCGTCTTTTCCGATGGCTCCGTTCAAATCGCATGCGAAAATCATTGTGAACATAGAATCGCCTCACACTGCTATCGGTGCAGATATATGCGGATGATGCTCATACCCAACTACTTCGATGTCTTCAAATGTGAACGAGTCAATGGTCATGCATTCAGAATTGAGTTTCAAACTTGGTAGATTCATTGGTTCTCGACTGATTTGCAAGTTGGCTTGTTCAAGGTGGTTTGTGTACAAGTGTGCATCGCCCAGCGTGTGGACAAAGGTGCCAGCCTTCAATCCGCAGACTTGCGCCATCATTTCAGTAAGCAATGCGTACGAGGCAATGTTGAACGGGACGCCGAGGAATACATCTGCGCTGCGTTGGTAGAGTTGGCAATTCAGTTTACCGTTTGCGACATGGAACTGGAAAAAAGCATGGCAAGGCATCAGGGCCATTTCATCAAGCTCACCGACGTTCCACGCAGACACGATAATCCTTCGACTGTTTGGGTTGTTTTTGATCATGTCAATCGCCTGTTCGACCTGGTCGATTATTCGGCCGTCTTTTGCTTCCCATTTACGCCATTGCTTGCCGTACACAGGACCAAGATCGCCGTTTTCATCAGCCCATTCGTTCCAGATACGGACGCCGTTTTCCTGCAGATATTTGACGTTGGTATCGCCTTTGAGGAACCACAAGAGTTCGTGGACAATTGAGCGAAGGTGAAGTTTCTTCGTGGTGACCATCGGGAATCCCTTTGAAAGGTCGAAGTGCATTTGGTGTCCGAAGACAGAAAGCGTACCTGTGCCGGTTCTGTCGCCCTTTTCTTCACCTTCGTCAAGAATGCGCTGTATTAGGTCATGGTAGACTTTCATTCACTCACCGAGCATTTGTCGTAACCGACAGCACTTGAGCATTCTTGAGCCATTCTGTCTTACGGAGCGAGGAAAAGAACATCGGTTTCTTCGTCTGGATGTTGAATATAGGCTTGAACTTCAGCGTCGGTGAAGTTTTCGATGGTGGGTTGAAGAGCCAAACGAATTTTGTCAATATGCCAACATCTGCACACATACAAACGCCGTGCCATTTGTGCGAGTATTGATAATCCGGCATGAGTAAACCCCTCTTGGTGGAGATGAAGAGCAGATTGCATTTGATTATGATCCGATTCTAAAAGTTGGCCGATGTTTTCTATCTTCCCATTCGAAGAGGTAAGTGATTTCTGCCTGAGTGTTTTGGGTGTTGAATCGTATGGCCACCCAGCAATTCCAAGCAACACAAGTGATACGAGTGAGTCTGTAGAAGGTGTGTCGACAATATCGCTGTCACGCAGGATGCACACCGGTCGTTGCGACATGTAGACCGTGATGTGTGGGTCTCCTTCGCATACCTTCTTGCGTATGCTCTCAAAAATATCGATGAGAATGCTCGGTCCGTTGTCGTTTGATACGATGAATGGTTTTTCTGACCCCATCTCCATACTCCATACTGGTGTCGAATTGACAATTGAACACAACAGTTCCAGTCCTCGAAGTTCTGCCTTCAGTCGCTTCGGACAAACAATTTCTCCAAGGATGAGTGTTCCGAGTTGAGTGTCTATACGCTTCACGTAGGGGTTAGCGTTCGACAGTACATCAACTATGGAGCACCGAGAGCCGAAATACTGGACATGATTTGGTCGGTGAACTTTCTGTAGAGTTGGGCAAGAGACGAACGAATCTCATGGTCTTCCATCTCAGATAACCCAAGCAATTGCTCTGATGTCATGCCGCCTCCGTTCTCATGCTCCAACCATTGCATCCACGTAATACCGGCACCTGCTGAGAGCCCGATTCTCTTCCAGAGACGCGGGAACTTGTGGTCTTGAGGTTTCATCATGTTGCGTGTGCCGGTGAGCGCAATTGGTACAATCACTGCCTCCGGGTACGATGCAGCGAGACGAGCAATTCCAGTTTTACCGGAGAGCAGGAACGGCGCCTCCGTTCTTTTCGACCGTGTTCCTTCCGGGAAGATTCCTAATGCCTGCCCCTCTGAAAGTACATCTGCAGCGCTTGATAACGCTCCTTCGCCACCTTCATCTCTTTTGGTCTCAATCTGCCCGGTTGCTCGCATGACAATCCGAAGTGGTCCGTTTTTGAAATGCCCGTCTTTCGCCAGGTAATGGGTCGTTCGCCGTGCTGCAGCAATGACAAGAATCGGGTCGACGTGTGACAAGTGGTTGGCTGCCAGAATCACTGCTCCCTTCCGTGGGATGTTATGCAAACCGACAAATTTAGCGTTCAGTGCTGGGCGTAAGAATGGGGAGAGAAACATCCGAAGAAAACTGTAGCTCGGAGTTTTCTGAAGAACCTCACCGGTTGGGGGAATAAACCAATGCGGTTTGAGGGCTTGCCACGCATGCTCGAGTGATGGCGCCTCTGTCATAGTAAATTGCAATCAACCACGGGTTTTGACTGTTCCCTTCTTTTGGAGGCATAGACATCACTTTCACACCTTTTTGAACTCTGTCATGCTCATACAAACCATGAAAGCATTCCTTCCACAGCGTATTCTATGGCAACAGCCTCCCAAGGACGGTTCCTTCGTGGTTTTGTTGTCACCGTTCTTCTTTGTCTCTTGTCCTCGACGTTTAGTCCTGTAGCGATGGCTGAAGTACGATGGGAGGAGGATGGATGGCTTCGAACAGCACTTGCTCAAGAACGGCTCGATAACGGTGATGAGTTTGGTTGCTATGGGATGCCACATCTGTCATGGAATGCAGATCCTGGTGCCGTTGCACTCGAATGCCAGAACTACATTACCGGGCGAATTGAGGCGAGTCACTGGGGTGCCAATCCAGTATCGACTTTCACACCACCTGGCTTGACGATGAGTCAACACACGACAATAGCAGGCCAAGGATTTCCAATTCATGGTGACATGAACGGATTGACATCGACTGCATGGCATTCATCAGAAGATTCCCCCGTCGACGATTGGGATTGGTTCAACCTTGGCCGCCGAGGTGGAAGTCTCGAGCAGATTATCGGCTCGAAGGAGCAAGTACAAACGGCGGTGGAAGAGGGTGGACTGGTCAACTTGTACTGGGTTGGACGAGTCAACGATGCTACAATCCGTCACGACAAGGATATCGCAGAATACCTCGACCTTGAAGCACAAGCATGGATGACGACATGGGGCGAGGCATGGTCGTATTGGACCGTTCATGACTGCTATGAAATCGCTCACTCCAGTTCGGTTGTTGCCAACCAAACAATCATTGAATTTGAGTCACTTTTGACCGAGCAATGCACTGCTGTTGCACCCTTGGCTTGGAATGTTCCGATGACGTGGATTCTTGATGTTGGCTCTGAATCTGTTGTTGATGTTCGTGATGAAAACGGTACGCTGCTGTCACTTGAGGGCGTGAAGAAAACTTCTGAAGGGTATACACACATCGATTCGGAATACCTACACCTTTCGGTCTTACGAGGACACAATGTGTCCATTGTCGTTAACGGGACGGTCGACTATGATGTTGTAGGTCGTTCGCAGTTTTGGAACAATTATTCTTCGGCCGTGACCATTGCTGCACACGATACGACGGACTTGTTCAAGTGGTCGAAACGCTTTACCGGCGATTCCAATCTTGTGTTTACATGGCTTGTCCAACCTCGAGACGGTCTTGGTGATGCGCCTTGGCTTCCGTATTTGGCCGTCATCATCACGGTTTCTACAATCACCGGAATGATGTATATTCTCAAACGAGAGGGCCTCGGTCCGTTCGCCAATAAAAATTCAGATGCTGGCAGGGATTATGCTTCACAGCAATCGATGTTTGAAGCAGAATAAGGGCGAAGCCTTGATGCCATGAAGTCTTCACCGACGTTTGAGAGGAACTGAACATGGCAGGAGAAGATGTCGTCATTGACCCATGGGGAAGTGCTCAATCGACGGATTATTCTCGCATTATCGAACAGTTCGGACTGTCCTCTATGGATTCAGTCTCCCTCCCTCAACCGTCTCGTCTTCACCGACGAGGTATTGTGTTTGCACACCGCGAATTGGAGACCGTTCTTGACGCACAACGGCAAGGCGATTCATTTGGAGTCCTCACAGGCCTCATGCCAAGCGGACAAATGCACATGGGCCATTCAATGGTCATTGATCAAGTCAAATGGTTTCAACAGCTTGGCGGCGATGTGACAATCGCAGTTGCGGATCTCGAAAGCCAAGCAACCCGTGGCGTATCGTTGGAAAAGGGTCGACGCATCGCTCTTGAAGAATACATCTCTCATTACGCAGCACTCGGCCTGGACCCGGAAAAAACCAACGTTTACTTCCAATCTTCACGTCCTATCGTCCAAAGGTTAGGGTTTCAACTTGGCAAGCGCACAAACCTCAACGAATTTGAATCGATATACGGTTTCAACGGCGAAACCAATCTGGCTCATGTTCAGGCGCCTTTGGTTCAAGTGGGGGATATCCTCCATCCTCAGACCGACGAATACGGTGGGCTTCGACCAATCGTGGTGCCAGTGGGTGTCGATCAAGACCCTCATTTGCGGCTTACCAGAGGTCTTGCTTCGAAAACCAACTGGTTCAATGTGAACGACGGTAAATCATCAGGTGTCGTCATCACGCTTTCGGTTCAAGATGACAACGCAGAGGTGCTGGGCCAATTACCAAACGGTCGTCTTGACAAGGAACGGTTGAATGCCGTCTTCAGTGGAATTGTTGAGTGCCTTGAACATCTTGGGTACTCCGATATCATGTCGAATCCCAAGCAGGGAACGGTTCGTGTTCCAAGTGCAACTTCGAAAGATAAATCCAAAATCCGCATGAAGCTGCTCGATTATGAACGTTCACTTGGTGGTATGGGTCTTCTTGCTCCTTCATCGACCTATCACCATTTTGCAGTCGGGCTTACAGGGGAGAAGATGAGCAGCAGTAAACCAAAAACCACTCTTTTCCTAGGTGACGACATCTCGGTTGTTGAGAAGAAAATTAAACGTGCATTCTCAGGCGGCCAATCAACCGTTGAAGAACACAGACGGCTGGGTGGTAATCCCGATATTGATGTCGCATACCGTTACATGATGTACTTCTTCGAAGATGATGACTCGTTCCTTGCTGAAATCAATAGTGATTATCGTTCAGGAAAGATTCTTGCGGGTGAAATGAAACAAATGTGCATTGAACGAGCCACGTCATGGCTTGGTGAATTGCACGAAATGCGTGATCAGACCGCTCACCTGGTCGAGGAATTCCTCGCATCGGACGCCCGTTAATTGGCAACATCGTCAGAAGAAAACACCGCTGGGTCCGGACCGATTGGCAACTCTTCAAGTTCTTCAGCGGTCAGTTCTCTCTCGTCAGCATCCTCATCAAGGATCATTGAATGACCGTTTGGGTCAAGAAAGTCGACGGTGAATTGCGTTGTATTTCCGGCGTTCTCGATGGAGTCAAGTAGACCATCGAGTGTTTGCAGTGATTGCATGAGTTCTTCTTGCTCAGCGTCCGGATTGGATAAATCTCGGACAACATCTCGGCGAACCATATTGATGATATCGACGAATCTGTTGAGCACACCTTCGATGTTACTGACATATCCGGTTGAATTGGTGCCTGGCATGACTTCAAGATCCAGTTCGGGAATTCGTACAGTGCATGACGATGAGCGAACGACACGACTTCGTAATTTTTTGACATCGTCGATTCGAAGTGACCACGCACCGGCTTTGCGGCCCTCTGCCGGAATGAAATCGGTCTGTCTCCATCCGCATGCATGGCACATTACCGTTACTTGGGTATGCTCGCCAAAGTATGGGATTTCGTCGACGTGAGCGACCATTCTTAGTTGCCCTTCTTGGTGGCATATTGGGCAAGGAATGTTGATGTCTTGTTCATCCATCACAATCCCTGCCTGCCGAGTTGTTTCGCATCAACGGCAAACGCTTCCATGTCGACACCTCGAACACCTCTGCATCCAGGTGGAAGCAACATGAGTCGGGTGTCGGTCATCTGGATAATTTGGCCACCCAAATCAGAATCTATGAAGGTATTGAGTCGAGCAATGGCGCTGTTGAATTCGACCGTCTTTTTCATCAATCTGCTCATTTCGACAATGACGGCATGGTCGTCAGCAACCCAATCCATCAGTTGACCGCACCCCGTGATGTCGTTGAGCACTGCACGGTGCAACACCAGCCCATGTTGTGAATCGATAATGGGGGCATGCGGGTACATCTCGCCAAGCTTGTGGTAGATGACTTCCGCTTCGGGAATCGCAACAGTAGGCTGCTGATTCATACTTGGCATGTTGAACGTTCGCAATGGTTGGCTGCTTTCGGGTTCTGCGACAGTCGTTTCGCCATCGTCGCTTGTTTTGCGTGCCTTTTCATCGGCGCGTGTCAATGCATCGAGGTCTGGCATCGAAGGTACCATGGTTGACTTCTCTGCCTCAGCGTCAGAGACAATATTGGTGAAAGCGTCAAGGGAAGACTGGGCCTCGTCTTTCTTCCCTTTTCTCCTCCGGCGCATAACTCACCCTCACAACCTCCACCTCAAGAAGACTCGCATGAATCCAAGTCATTGTGGTGTTTTTTGATGCATCAAAGGCTCTAGCCGTCGGCTCGTGGGGTTGATAAGGGTCCGCTAATACCTAGCATTTGCGCCTCAAGGTTCAAGAGGTGTCGACCAAAACATAGGATTGATGACAATGGAAGCACACCAGAACGTATTGAAAACCGGAACCAGCACAATAGGCATCACTTTCGATGGCGGTGTCGTCGTAGGAGCAGACCACAGAGCAACCATGGGTCATTTCATTGCTAACAAGAGTGTGCAAAAACTCTTCAAAATCGGAGAGAACTTGGCACTTACAACAGCAGGTCTTGTCGGACACGCTCAATCACTTTCTCGAACACTCTCGGCGGAAGTTGCTCTTTTCCAATTGCGTCGTCAACAACAGATGACCGTACGTGGTGCTGCAACCCTCACTGCAAACATTCTCTCTGGACGCCCACACTGGGTTCAATTGTTGATTGTAGGTGTCGATGATGAAGGCGGACACGTCTACTCTATAGATTCCGCTGGTGGTTCAATTCCTGACTTGTATTGTGCAACAGGTTCCGGCTCTCCATACATGTACGGTGTTCTCGAAGACGGCTTCAGCGAAGGTATGTCGCGAACCGATGCATTGAAACTCGCGGCCCGTGCCCTCCACGCATCGGGGCAGCGTGACGCCGCCTCCGGCAACGGCATGGATTTGGCAGTAATTACCGCCAAAGACGGCTACGTGGCCCTTTCCCAAGCAGAGATTGACAAACTTCTCTCTTGATTCACATTCCCGCAGCTCATCTGCGCTCCCATCGGGAGAGTCTGTGCACATTGTTGCGCGAGCGCGGGACACGGTGAATTATAATGCGTCTAACGTTTAAAGAATTGAAAGACCAAGTGCAGAAGATTGTCCCCAAAGACATACCCTACACTGTTGAACTCGAAGCTGGCAATATTGCCCTGGTGACTCCAGAACCGAACCGAATCCTGGCTACAGACGGACTTCTTGCCAAGCTCTCTCAAAAAGTAAAGAGAAAGATTGTACTCCGACCTGATGCTTCAATCATGAAGTCTGAAGAAGAGGCTACGAGGATTGTGAAAGAAATCATTCCAGAAACTGCCGACATCAATCAAATCTACTTTGATGCGTGCTACCGTGAAATCACGGTCCAATGCCAAAACCCTGGAGAAGCAGTTGGACGAAGAGGGATTAACTTGCAACAAATCCGCGACCAATCTGGATGGCTGGTCACTGTTGAGCGAACCCCGCCATTGATTTCCAAGACGGTTCACGACATCCGTGGATACCGACACGCAAATGCTGACGAGCGCCGTAAGTTGCTCAAAGATTTCGGCTTGAATATTCACCGACCTCAACGTCCAGGTGCTGCATGGGCACGGGTAACCGCCCTTGGTTCATACCGTGAAGTCGGTAGGGCATGTCACTTTGTTACGACAAACGAATCCCGTGTTATGATTGATGTTGGTGTCAACATTGCTTCGGACACTGACCCGATGCCGTACTTCACAGCTCCTGAGGCTTTGCCACTGGAAAAGTTGGATGCGGTTGTACTGACTCACTCTCACCTCGATCACGCTGGAATGCTCCCGGTGTTGTTCAAGTATGGATACCGTGGTCCAGTTTACTGTACTCCTCCTACTCGTGACCTCATGCTTCTGCTTCAAACCGACTACCTCAAAGTCGGTGGTGCGGAAGGAAAGCGTGCACCCTATGACATGGAAGACATTCGTACCTGTATGAAGCATGTCGTTGACGTCAACTGGGATGAAACCACAGATATTGCTCCAGACATCAAACTTACTTTTTCGAATGCGGGTCACATTCTCGGCTCATCTGCAGTTCATCTCCACATCGGAGATGGAAAGCATAACATTGTATTCAGTGGTGACCAAAAGTACGAGAAATCATGGTTGTTTGACGCTGCCAACACTCGTTTCCCTCGTGTGGAAACGCTCGTAATCGAATCCACATACGGCGCTTCGGGTGACTATCAACCCTCTCGGCAAGAAGCTAATCAGGAATTGCAAGACATCGTCTCCAGGACGATTGCTCGTGGTGGTAAAGTGATTTGTCCGGTTTTCGCAGTTGGACGAAGTCAAGAAGTGATGATTGCAATTGATGAATTGTTCCGCTCTGGAAATGTGAAGCCAGTGCCAGTTTGGTTGGATGGAATGATACAGGAAGCGACTGCAATACACGCCTCGCACCCTGATTACCTCACCAGCAGTTTGCGTAAGTCGCTGCTCAAGGACGATGGAGAAAACCCATTCACAAGCGAATGGTTCCGTCCAGTGAAAGGCCGTGAATTACGTGAAAGCATCATAATGGACAATTCGCCCTGTATCGTATTGGCTACTTCAGGTATGCTAAACGGCGGTCCAGTGATGGAATACTTCAAGAATTGGGCGCATGAAGACCGAAATTCGTTATGCTTTGTCGGCTACCAAGCTGAAGGAACACTCGGCCGTCGCTTGCAGAAAGGATTCGGCGAAGTGCCAATGATCATCAACGGCAAAACTGAAATCGTTAAGATTGGCTGTGAAATGGTTACTATTGACGGCTTTTCAGGGCATTCAGACCGACGTCAATT
>JAQXFL010000012.1 GCA_029250345.1 Candidatus Poseidoniaceae archaeon | reverse complement strand
GTGCTTTTGCTCCGACCCCTTGGCATGGAAACCAAGCAACTGCCCCCTCTTGCGGGATGGTTCATCTTGTTCTTGATGATAGGTACCTCGATGGCAGGCCTTGTTCCAGCCTATGATGGCGAATCCTTGGAGTCGTCAGAACCAGAGCCTCTTTTGTCGATTGAGGCTCGTTCTCAAACCACTTGGACGGGTTCAGTCACCGTCACAAATACATACACAGTTTCAGTCTTTGATGAGTTGATTATCTCGGCTTGCACTGAGGTTGAAATGGGCTCAAGTGCGCGCATATACATCGAAGGACGTTTGACGGTTGAAGGCACAGAAACATGCCCAGTGGTGCTTACTTCGCTCACTGGATCTGACCATGAAGGTATCCAATTCAACAGCAGCTCCAACAACCGTGGTTCGAAACTGGACAACCTCACGATTGAAAGTTCGATTTATGGCATCACCATGTATGGAAGTAATCCTGTTATTCACAATCTTACGATTCTCAACCCTGACCGCGTAGGTATTGATTTGTTCAGTTCCTCATCACCTCAGATTTATGATTTGGTAATCGACCAAGCTGGCCGCTTCTTGCCGTTTCAGAACGATTGGAGATACGGTCTCGGATTATCTGTCGGTTCCGGCTCCACGCCGTTGGTGAACGGTGCCACTTTTACAGACCATTTGACTCGTGCAATCAACATATGGGGTGGCTCAGGTGGCGTGTTCCGAAACCTCGTCATGAGTAACATCAGCGGTTCCAGTTGGGTCATATCGGCTGGAGCATGGGTCGAAGACAGTCAGCCTTTGTTGACCAACCTGAGCGTTGATCGAGCAGACCATGGAATTGTTGTTCGCCACATTGATGACGGCGGTTACACCCGTGCTGTTTTCAGAGATTGTACTGTTTCCAACTCGATGTACAGAGGCGTATATGTCGACAAGGAAAACCATTCGAATTATACCAATTATGAGACTGCTGATTTTACCAATTTGACCGTTCGTGGCACGGGCACTGCAGGCGCAACAACCACCAATCTCGCTTATGCCGCTATCGATGTCAACGCAACCGGTGCGTGGTTTGAAAACACACTGATCGAAAACTCGACTTCGACTGGAGTTCGAATGTTTTATGCGGATTCATCGACAACATTCCGAAACCTCACAATACGGGATTCAGGTGACCCAGGGCAAGGCCCTCATGAAGCAGGACTCGCCATAACTTGGATATTCTCATCCGCTCCAACTTTTGATGGTCTGGAGATCTCAGGTTCCGTCGGCCCGGGAATCCATTCCTACAAAGCCGAATGGATTGGAAATGATTTCCACCTTCACAACAATTCCGGAGACGGCATTTATTCGGATTATTCTTCCGTCGATATCGACGGTCTGATCGTTGAAAACAACGGCGAATCCGGGGCTCATCTTTTTGATAACCTGGACACTGCACTTCGAAACGTCTCTGCACACAACAACGGCCTTTCTGGAGTTACCGATGAGCAAAAGGCCGGACTTTTCTTTGACCGTTCAAAAACGGTCTCCCATCCGACGCTGGATGTTGGATGCTACGATTGTACAGTGACCAATTCAACAGGCTCTGGCATCCTTATTCGTGACTCTGCTGACCTATGGTTGAACACTGTTGAATTGTCGGACAACCATCCAGACTACGCTCCATTGGACGCTGACAATTCCGGGCTTTCACTCGGTCAACAAGGAGGCGTTATCAACATCGATGGCCTCAGCATTGACACTGAACAAAGTGGAGCAGTAGTCAATCCTGCAGTTCGAATCAATCAAGCTGCAGCCAGTATTCATGGCTTGACCATGACAGGCAATCATTCTGGGATCGAATGGGACGGTCAAAACCACAATAATTACCCTTCTGAAATCAGCAACAGTGTGTTCAGCGGTAGTGGTTGCGTTGTTCTTTCAAATCATCTCGCTTTGGCAGGAGTAGGAAATGCAATTTCCTCAGATTGTTCCGGAACCATTCAACTTGTTAACAGTCAGGTCAATTGGTCCGGTTTCACAGACTCCACCCCTTCCAGTAAAACGGTTCAATTGGATTCCAACTCTGATTTACATTTGCACCAACCAGTAAATCTTGACCTCAATCTCTCTTACCCTTCCATGGCTTCCGGCGCCACGATTGATGTCGCTTACGACCTCATTGTTTGGGTGGTGAACAACAACAGCAACGGAATTCCTTCTGCAAACGTTGATGTCACATTTTCTCAATTTGAACCCACTGTTCAGGATTCAACGAATCAAATGGGATACCTCACTCTCACTGATTTCATTGGTGAACAATGGACGAACAGCGGTTCATCGCCTTCGACAGAAGCCACAATTTCATGTGGATATGATAGCGTTTCGAACTCAACAATCGTTACCATTGACCAAGACCGTTTTGTCAACTGCGTTCTCCCACTCGATAATCAACCACCGTTTTTAATGTGGACGACACCTGTTGACCTCGGCGTGTTTATTTCGCAAGGGCCTGTAGAATTCAATGCCTCCGACTCTTGGGACCTTGATGATGATGAACTCACGTTCTCATGGACCAGTGACCTCGATGGTGATATTGTGGCGTCATGTACCGGGCAGGGGGTGGGCAACGGGCAAGGGATTACTCAACAAGATATGACCAATGGCGCCCCATTCACAGTAAATACAAATTATCTGAATATGGGATGTCAATTATCCGATGGCATACATGTCATCACTTTGGAAGTCTGCGATGACGCAGGTCACTGTGTTACTGAAAGCCGAACAATTGAACTTGTCAATCAAGCACCTACCATCGTGTTGGATGTCACTCCGGAACTTACACCGTGGTCCGAACTTGAAATCCCTCGAACAGAGCATGTTCGATTGGATATTTCGGGAACATTCGACCCGGAGAACGACCCACTCAAGTGTTGGATAGACCGCTCATACCTTGCTTCGACTGACGAAAGCACAGTGGTCGGTTGTCCTTCTGAAATATGGATGAACCTCACCATGGCCGAGACAGTTCCTTCAACATTCACGTTGACTGTCTATGCATCCGATGGTGTCAACGCACCATCGAGTTACACTGTTCCAGTCGAGTTATTCAACGAAGTTCCAGTTCCAGAGTTTACGCTTACTCGCACAGGTAACGCCAGTGAAGACTTGGTGACCTTGGACGGTACCGCTACCGTTGACCCCGAGGGCGATGCATTGGAGGTTGAATTCTGGTCAAACCTTGATGGTCAACTGTCTTGGAACGATACTGAAGAAGGAAAAGTGTGGAGCGGTTATCTTTCTCGCGGCGTTCACAACCTTGAGATGCGAGTCGTCGATGTACGTCCAGAGCACATCAATGCGACTCGTACGACGACCCTCCAAGTTACGGTAGAGAACTCTCTTCCTCGTTCCGTCATTTCAGAACCCCTCGAAACTCAAACATACCTTTCTTCTGAACTCATATGGTTCTCTGCGAATCTTTCCGGAGACTATGACTCAGCATGTTCGACGTTCCCTCTCGATGGAAACTGGCACTGCTCAGCATCTGAACCCAGCAGCGGGTCGGAATATTTGGTGGTAGATTGGCAAAGTGATTTGGACGGCAGGCTCACGCCTGAGGGAGAGGATTGGTTGATTTTCGACGGCCGATTAAGTGCTGGAATTCATACCATTACCTTGAGTCTTGATGACGGTATTCATGAACCAGTGACTGCATCTCATACAATCGAGGTGCTTACTTCAGCGCCGGTTCTTGACATGACTTCACCCGTCGACGGCGATGCATTCTCGTCCAACCATATCATCGATTGGGACGCTCGACAATCCGTTGACTACGATGAGGATAATTTCACCATGACCGTACGCAGTAACCTACTCGACGAACCACTTTTCAGCGAAGTATCGCCATCCGTTGTTCATCAATCAGCTCTTCCAGCCGGAGAACACAGCATTCAGGTTTCTCTGGTCGATTCAACCGGTAAAGAACAACTTACATCGTTCACCGTTGTCATTATCCAGTCCGACCCTGTTGCAGTTCTCGTCCAACCGCAGAACCTCATATCAATCTCACCTGGGCAACCCGTTTTGCTTGAAGAGCAGTCGACAGATGCAGATGGAGACATGCAGAAGCGAGAATGGCGGAACTGGTTGGTCACCGGTAATTATCAGATTCTTTCGACCTTAAGCAGTGATTCGATCACACTGTCCCCCGGTCAATACCACCTTTCGTTGTATGTTGAAGACAGCCGAGGTGCTTCTTCTGAAGTTCACGTCAACATCACGGTACAATCGAGCCTACCCACCCTTTCGAACCTCACGTTCCTACCCGATGTCTTGGTTGCACAGCAGAAGAACACATTCAGTGTACGGGTCATGATGGATGACCCCGATGGAACCACTCAAAATGTACAAGCTACAATCGTTTTCAATGTTCAAACATGGTCGTTCAATTTGACTGACGCAGACGGCGATGGTTACTGGGAAGGTGCCGTTGAAATGAACCCAGAGTCCGCCGGACGGCCCAGTCTCAAGGTCATCGCCACCGATGGAGTAGGAGACGACGCTATGGTCGATGTTCTGAGCATTACTTTGTCCGTTGAGGAAGCAGAACAGGACAGCAGGGCTGCTCTGTTTGTAGCAGGTACCGCCGGCTTTGTCGGTCTTCTTTCTTTCATCGCTTTCATCGCTCTACGGCGCCAGAAAAAGGCTGAATTAGCGATGATTGACTCTTGGGATTCTTTTGGTGGTTTTTCTCCAAAGTCCGATTCTGGAAAGACGCTGGTTAATCTTGAAGGTGGTGCAATGGAAGGAGCAACTGAAGTCCTTGCCGACAGCGAAGATTCGCTTCCGGATGCTGAAAGTACTTCGAACGCTGCATCTGATGCCCAAGAACCACACGTTGGAACAAACCTAAATTGGGACAATGT
>JAQXFL010000010.1 GCA_029250345.1 Candidatus Poseidoniaceae archaeon | reverse complement strand
GTTGTTCACCGTCATTGGCGATTTGATGAACACCCATCCTGCTGAGTTGGAGCATATCGCTCACAGCGATGCCTACTTCGGATTGGCGGAAACGCTTGATGTCGAAGAGCGAATGGCCTTACTCAATGAGAAGATCACGATGGATCAAACCTCTCTTGACCCCTTCGAAGAAGAAAGCATGCCTGTCGAGACCGTGCCCAGTGCGGACATCAAAGGCGTGATGTCAGATGACGGCTACGAGTACCTCGAGCTTCCTGCAAGCAGCGGAAATTGGTTCATTCGGGACGAAGCGTCTGGTGCATGGGAACCATGGACCCAATGAAGCACTCACTGGCCAACGAGTTGGTAGTCATCGGAAAGCGGCGTAGCACCGGTTTCCATGAGGATGATTTGCCCGTCTTTGAATCGCATGAAGGACATCACTGCTTCAGAGTCGGAATCGTTTGCGAAGTGCACGATTGAGTGTGCGACACCGACTTCGTCGTTCTCGAAAAGAATTCTTTGATTTTCTCCTTTCGGTGGACTTCCGCCACTGACGAATCCAAGAATATCGGACTTGCTCATGGTGATTCCGCCGACGTGTGGGTTGAAGACGCAGTCATCGTGGATGATCTTGGCAAGTGCGTCGACATCTCCGTTATCCCAGGCCTCGTTGTATGCTGCTATGATAGACATGGATTACGCTAAAGTCGGCAATCCTTAAACTCGCCGCATATTCAGTTTACTCGTACCTTTCACACTCATATAGCGGTGTTTACTGGGGGATTCATGATCAAACACCTTGCTGTACTCATGTGCCTCATTTTCCTTATGGCTCCACTTTCGGGATGCTTTGGGACTTCAGAGGAATCCGTCACAGACAACACAAGCATTGTTGACGATGCTTCCTTCGATGAAAACATCACGAACGGCGGAAACGAAGATGACCAACCAACTCCAGTGCTTTCACCTTACGATGTGGTTTGTCCTGATGGTACGAATGAAACCGTCCAATGGGGCAGCGTGACTTGTGCAGCGCCTGTTGCTTTCAAAGCCGCCGATGTGTCCAACGAAACACTCAATCTCACCCTTGAATGGTACAACATTGCATCTGCTGAATGGGGCAACTTTGGGCCGGTCGAATTGTTCATCGTTGGCGAGGATGTTGAGGCTGCCAAAGACTTGGAAGACTTGTTTTGTGAACGCCACATGGCGCTTGATGACAATTGGAACGAAGAATGGGATTGTGCCAATGAAAATTACCAAATCTTCTCACACTATACGGATGAAGGTGGGGCAGCCATCAGTACGTTCAAGCGAACCTACATTGAATATGATTTCATGATGATGATCATGTCGGCAAAGTATCCTGGACCTTCTGAAGACGACTACAAACCGGTAACGCTCCACGAATATTTCCATATTTTCCAACACTCGCACATCAGCGATGAGTGCACCGGAGACAGCAGAGATTCATGCGAACGCGATTCGAAAATGGGCGGAGAAAATACTCCATGGTTTGCTGAAGGTGGTGCGGAATTTATGGCCCAATCTCTGTACTCCGAACAAGACGGCGTTGGTGAGAATTATCTTCGAGAAGTCATGCAGCGCAAACTTGAGATGTCTCAAGATGGTTACAATGCCCAAAACACCTCGCTTGACCAGTTGACCTACTCATCCGAAGTAAACGCCTACGATGTTGGCGCATGGTTCATCGCTTATCTTATCCATCACGAAGGTGAGGATGACTTCCTGAATGGTTTCTACGGTGATCTCGACGGTTTAGGTTTTGATGCAGCCTTTGAGGACAACTTCAACGCAACAAAGAGCGAATATTTGGCTGATTTTGATGCGTTCTTCGCCCAACCTGCTGAAGATGTGATGTTGCTCTTCCCAGAGGCTTCGACGGGTAATGATGAGACAACTGAGTGATTTCACGCGCCAAGTTCGGGCACACAGTGGAGAATGTCTTTGTCTTGCCATTTGATGTCTTTTCGTGTAGGTCTCAATTTTGACACGTCGGACAATAATCAAGCCGCCGTCCACCAGGCCTCGTATGCAGAATTAATTCTCCACACTGATGGCACGGTCGGTCATTACGAGTGAACACCCAGTGTCTGGCTTGACCCCGTGATAATCCTATATCCCTCAATTGCTCATAGAGTTCCAAATCAACGGTGATGCCCGGAACATTGTAGGATTGGCGCGAAAGGAACAGTGCTTGCTCAGCAAGCCTTCTTTTTTCATCTTCATCGAGAGAGGAAACGGTTCGGTCGGGGTGGAGTTTGGCAGTAAAAAGCAC
>JAQXFL010000094.1 GCA_029250345.1 Candidatus Poseidoniaceae archaeon | reverse complement strand
CGTGGACAAAAGTTGCCGATTTTCTCTGCATCTGGTCTACCTCACAACGACATCGCACTGCAGATTGCACGACAAGCGAAACTCAAGGATTCTGATGAAGAATTTATTGTTGTGTTCTGTGCAATGGGAATCACCGCTGAAGAATACAATTTCTTCCGTTCCGATTTGGAGCGAACAGGTGCTCTCGAAAACGCAGTTCTGTTCGTTAACCTTGCTGACGACCCAGCTGTCGAACGTATCATTACGCCTCGTCTTGCTTTGACTGCAGCAGAATACCTTGCTTTCGAGAAAGATTACCACGTTCTGGTTATCTACACGGACATGACCAACTACTGTGACGCTCTTCGTCAAATCGGTGCTGCTCGTGAAGAAGTTCCCGGACGACGTGGTTACCCAGGTTACATGTACACAGATTTGGCTATGCTCTACGAACGTGCTGGAATTATCAAGAACAAGAAGGGTTCAATCACTCAATTCCCAATTCTAACCATGCCAGGTGACGATATTACACACCCAATTCCTGACTTGTCGGGATTCATCACTGAAGGACAAATTGTTATTTCACGTGAATTGCACCAACAAGGAATCTATCCGCCGATCAACGTGTTGCCATCTCTCTCTCGATTGATGGGTTCATGTATTGGTGAGAAAACCACCCGTGAAGACCACAAATCAGTTTCTGACCAAATGTACGCTGCATATGCACAAGGCCGTGAACTACGTGGCCTTGTCGCAATTGTTGGTGAAGATGCATTGAATGAGCGTGACAAGCAACTGCTTGACTTCTCAGGAGTTTTCGAGGACAAGTTCCTTCGCCAAACCCGTGACGAAGACCGTTCAATTGAAGAAACACTCGACTTGTGCTGGAACCTCATGTCTGCTATTGACACAAAGTACCTCGTCCGTCTCGACCAGAAATGGATTGACAAGTACCACCCAGAAAACAAGGCTTGAAGCCATTATTTCGATAAAAAAGGAGGTGAAAGAACATGGCACTCGACATCAAACCAACCCGAAGTGAGTTGATTAAGCTCAAGGGGAGAATCAAGCAAACCAAGAACGGTTACAAATTGCTGAAGATGAAGAGAGACGGATTGTTTCACGAGTTCCGTTCACTGCTTTCCGATATGATTGAGGCAAAGCGTGACTTAACCGCAACCTACCGCATGGCAAAACAACGGATTGACCTTGCGAACGCCATTGAAGGTGGATTGGCAGTCCGTGCGGCAGCCATTGCGAACACCGGTCATCCCGAAGTTGAAGTCGAGCGACGCAACATCATGGGTGTCGTCGTCCCGAGCGTCAGCGGAACCAACCTCAAATCAACGTTCAAAGAACGTGGAGTCGGATTCATTGGTTCGTCTCCATACATCGATGAAGCAGGTGAATCCTTTGGAAACCTCATTGAGAAGATTGTCAAGGCATCCGAGATGGAAGCAACCCTCAAGCGTTTGCTGCAAGAAATCGAAGCAACCAAGCGCCGTGTGAATGCTCTGGAATACAAAGTCATTCCAGAATTGGAAGAGGCACGGGTGTTCATTCAACTTCGACTTGAAGAGATGGAACGTGAAGAAACATTCCGTCTCAAGCGTTTCAAGAACAAGTGATTTTTTCTCTCGCCTGAAGAGGGTGAGGGATTCCTTCAAAGGGGAAGCAGGATTACAAAGGTCTGAGGAGAAAGTATGCCAAGTGACGCGGATGACTTGACTGCAGATGATTCAGCTCCTGAATCAATGCCTCGTCACCGGCAAGATTGGAAGCAACATGACCTTCTTGCCACAATTCTTCGTCGTTACTTTTACGTCGCATCGCACATGTCTGGCGGATTTTTGCCGACATGGGTTGTTTCTCCAAAAGAAGGAAAAGATGTGAACGAATCCCTTGCCGAGGCGAATAAGTACTTCCAAAAACTCGGTTGGGCTGCTAAAATTTCCCGTACTGATGAATGGATTATTCAAATGATTCCGCTTCCTGAGAGACCTTTCCCATCATCAAAATTGACCCTCATGATGTGGTCGGTTTCTGCACTGACGCTCACCCTTGCCGGTGCATATTGGATGGAAGGATCTCGGAAAGAAGGAGGCTGGTTTTTTGAATCATCTTTCCTGGATGCTTTGATTGGCTATACGCTTCCAGTTCTTGTTTGTATTTTTATCGCTTCACTCATTCAAAAGCGTACAGCGTCACATTTCAACCATCGAGTTGGACACATTACTCCAATTCCTGAACCCACTATCGCGCTGTGGAGTCTCGGCTTATTCTCTCAAACCGCTTTGATTTGGCCCTTCGGACTTTTCCTCATACCCACGTTACCTCGAATGGATGCAAGACTTTGGGAAGACCGAAAGGTGTTGGGTTGGGTTGCCATTTCCGTTCCTGCATCTTTGATTTCTTTGGGCCTTGCACTTTGGGGAATCGGTTTATGGTTGACTCCTGACTATGTGGCCATTTCACAGGCACAGAATGTTGCTGAGGGCCCGTTCATCATCGAGATATTGGGTCAATGGTTGCTTGATGATTATCTCACGCGCCTTATCTGGTCTCATCCATTTGTCAAAGCAGGCGCTCTTCTCACCTTCTTCGGATGGATTTCTTTGCTCCCGATTCCTACATTCCCTGGCGGTCGAATAATGGTTGCACGTTCAGGTCACATGGAGGCACGCAGCAGTTCCAATCAGATGTTTTTGTTCTTCCTTATTCTCGCCTTTGCTTGGATGTTCAACGCTTTCAACGGTTTCACAATTTGGATTCTCGTCTTGACTCTCATTCTACCTCTGTTGCTGTTTATGGGCGCAGATCGCACCTCACCCGTACTTCTCAACGAATCCAAAGGTCTTGATTTAACTTCAATGAAGAACATTGGAATTGTTATGCTTGTTGCCGTTTTGTTCGCCCTACCAAGTCAAGTCCCATTCGACAGAGATGATGACTGGAACACAGCAATAGTGTTTGATATGAAGACCATTTTCAGTGCGGAAGAAATCGACGAACGCTGGAACGCTAAGATCTCCCTGGATGTCATTAACCCATCTTCCGTAAACAGAGACTGGGCGGTTGATTACGATCAATTCGCTGATGGACTTGAGAATTGGGCGAAAGTTTGGGAATGCGACGGAAGAGATGCGTTGACCATCAATGGTTTTGGATGTGGAAGTGTTTTGTCTCCTGGAGCGGATGTAACCGTTGTCCTCAACCTCACTTGGACCGATATGACTCATTCCCCTTCCCTGACTAATTTTTCTCTGATCACTTTGGAAAATCAATTGGTTGAGGATGATGATGAATACAATCATCTCCCTGTTTCGGTCCATCCCGACCTTTCTTTCTATCCGGATTCATCTTGGGAGGTTGTACTTTCAGAAGGCGAACTCAAGCGCTGTATCTCCATTGAGTCGTTTTCTGACGAGCAGTTGAATGTGAGTTTCCCAAATGCTGACCAATCGTTGGAGATTCAATCTCGTCTGCAATGGATTGAAGGTCAAAACAATCTTGAAGCCCAATACGATTCTGCTCCAGAGCAAGTCTGCTTGAGAGGCTTGGACCCTGTAGTTCTTCGAACATCTGAATTGAACACGATTCAGTTGAATGACGAGTTGTTTGATGGTGGAATGCCGGAACTGCCGTTGATTGCAGTAGTACCGCCTCAGGGATGGAACATTACCAGCGAAGCACAACTCGGTTGGGGCTTTGAATTGAATGCGAGCGGTGCACTTAGCTCAATTGATGCAGTTTGCCCACTTAATCCATCGTTATCTATTCCTCGAGCGCCCAGTACAGGTGAATGGATTTGGGATTTGGATGTACGTAAAATTTCGAATATTCCGGCAGTTCATGATGAAAATCAATCACTCACAGTTCGGATGTCAGACGGTGCGAGCATGCATGTTTGTTCACCGCAACTGTCAATCGAACCTAAATTCAACTTTACCGTTGAGGAAGGGCCAGAGTTGATTTTCCAAAGATACAACACGACTCATCGGATGTGGTCAAACATGTGGATGGCTGCATACAATGGAACGTTGTTGCAATCGCAAGGAGCCAACTTCTCCTTCTATAGTTCGAGTAACCAAAGTATACCTGTTCAAATTAATTACCAAGGTAATGGGGATCAATGGACGACTGTCCGCTCGATGAGTACGCTCTCCAATGGCTGGAATTCGTTTGAATTTTCTCCATCCGATTCGACGCTTTCGACGCTCTGGTTCGAACATCAAGATGATTCTCTTGTGATTCATTTAGCGAGTTACGTGTGAGGTCTTGTTGTGCGTGTAGCCATTCTTGGGTCGGGTTCGCTTGGCTCTCTCTACGCTGCGTTACTCTCTCGGGTCGAAGGCGTTGAATTGCTTGTTCATGGGCGCGGCACACACGGTGCTCATATGGCAGCAGAAGGACTTCACCTTGAAGGTGAATCTGAGCACTTCGTATCCAACGCAGATGTATTCTTTTCTCTCGACGAAGTTGGTTTACCCCCGGTGGCTTTGGGAACGATTGACTATGTTCTTTTGACTGGAAAAGCCGACCAGACTCTCTCTCTTGCATCTCTTGCTCGCAAGCTGCTCACTTCGGATGGCTATGCTTTGTGCTTGAGCAATGGTTTGGGCCACGCTGAGAAATGCCAAGATGTCCTCGGCCCTCAACGCGTTTTTGCAGCCACTTCCACGCACGGGGCTTGGAGGCCTTACGCCGGAACAGTCCACTGGGCGGGAAAAGGGGAAACGATGATTGGCGCATTACCTGGTGGACCTGGGCAATCTGAGGCTCAACCCCTGTTGGATGTCCTTCAGCACGCTGGGCTGTCCCCCGAATGGTCTTCGGATGGGGTCGCCATTGTTTGGCGCAAAGTATTGCTCAACATTGCCATCAATCCAATTGCGGCTCTTGCAGGCGTCGAAAACGGTGAATTGCTACGGCCAGACCTTTTTTCATCGGCATTCTTAACCATGTTAGAGGGCGCTGCTGTCGCTCGTCTAGAACGAGTATTCCTCCCCTCTGATTCGGAATTAGAAGAGCAACTTCGCCATGTCCTTATGGCAACTTCAAGCAACATGTGCAGTATGTTGCAGGACCTACGCAGCGGCAGAAAAACCGAGATTTCAGTACTCAATCAAGCAATTGTCGAACGTGGTGAACGAGCAGGACTTGCCACTCCTCTTAACCAAATGTTGGTGGCGATGGTTACTGCTCTTCACGCTGAATAAGGTCTGTGTTGAAGTGAAGGCCACGGTTTTCCTGTCGAGCGAGTGAATCTTCTGTGACCAGCTGTCCAACGAGGATGAGGTTTCGCAACTCGACGATTTCACGTGAAGGTAAGGCGCTTCTCCAGATGTAGTCCACTTCTTTGGTAAG
>JAQXFL010000006.1 GCA_029250345.1 Candidatus Poseidoniaceae archaeon | reverse complement strand
GACCTTCTTCGGCACTCGAGCCGAGCGATCCCCCAGTTGGGTTGTAGCCTCACATGTATGTTATCACACACCATGCGAGTAACCCTTCGGTATCTAATTCATGCCAATTCGGCTTCCACAGAAAACCGCCTCCTCAGGGACGGTTCTCCTCTGCCCTTCCCCCGACATGTTGCATATCAGGGTGCTTAAGCATCCCCCCGACTTACCACCCATATATCAACGAATCGGTTTGGTCCTCGGAGAAATGGCACGAAATATCCCCAATAAAATGACCCATTGAACGCCATTTGTGGAGATTCAATTTTTGTCAAAAAATTTGGATTTCTTGTGCAATCAATTGTTAAAATCGAGAGTATATGAACGAAAAAAATCATGTCGGATTCCGAACATGAACTTCACGAATATGTTAATTTGGCGATGTTTGAGGCGATTGTAGCGTCTTGAGGCACTGCCTTGAGAACCTCCAGAGCACGGCCACTTTCACCCATACTGACTAACGTTGCCGCCTCTAAGTTCGCACTTTCGGGGGTATTCTCGTTGTGCTTTTGATACATGAAAAGTAGGTTCATTGCCTTCTCGGCTCGCCCACTTACCAACAAAGCATGCGCGAGGTTTAGGAGGATCGTTCCGTTCGCCGGCGATGATTTTGCAGCTTCGCGAAGTGCCAAGATTGCTGACTCAAATTGTGTCGATGAAAGTTGTTGAACTTCCAAATCACTGCTTTTTGCCATCGCCAAAGCACGTTGCAAAAGCGCTAATCCGTAGTTGTTGAAAACTGCTGAATCACCAGGCATCTTAGCAGCCATTTTTTGAAATGAGATTGCAGCCTGCGCCCAAGATTCTTCGCCAATCGCATAGAATCCTTCAGCAAGCACCTCTTCAAGTTCAGGCATACCGTTCAAATTTACACCAAGTGCCTTAGCAGGGTGCAGTTCTAACGAGATGATTCCCGAATCTGGGTGAAGATCTTCCACACCGGTATCATGCATGTATGTCTCTTCCACTTCATCCATGGAGTGTACGACCTCTACGACTTGTTCTTCCGTTGCATAGAGTTCTTCCATGTTCACCGGAGATGCATCAATCCGCCACATGTCTGGGACCTCTTCATAGAGGGGCGCATTACTCGGCTGTGGAGGTGACATAAGTTCGACAGCAGCCACTCGGACTTCTTGCGGCTCGACCACTTCGATACGCGGCAGAGAAGGTGCTGGTTCAACGCGTAGGGGTTCCGACGATGCCAATGGTGCGGCATCGGGCACAGCCGTTAGGGTTGGAGCAGGTTGCGGCACTGGAGCGGGAGGTTGTGCGAAAACTGGCTGTGGAACTGTTTGAGGCACGGCTGAAGGCAATGATACAGGTTCAGGCACGGAATGGACTTGGAGAGTTTCTGGGACTTGAGGTGGAGGTGTGACTGCATTGGTTTGAGGCGAAATTGGAGAAGGTGTTTCGACTGCAACTTCTGCAGGTGCCGATGTTTGTCGGTGTTGTTCACTCACCATTGGAAGGACTTCGTCATCTTCGGCAAAGGGCACTCCAGTAGCGTAACTCCCCACGCCAAACGGTAGCCTCGAGACATTCGTGTTCGATTCTCCTGAGAATCCAAACGGCAGAGAACCTGTACTGGACGAGGGTTGTGGAGGTTCTTCCTCGGGAGGCTTTGGTTGTTCAATTCCCTCAAGTTCATACCAGGAGGCAACAGCATCATCCAATCCTGGAACCTCGCTCGGAAGAGGACTTGAATCACCGTCTTCAAGTGTCAGGTCGACCAAAAGTAAACTTCCGCACGCCGGGCATGCTGAGCCCCCCAATGAGAGAAGACCACAGACTTTGCATTCAAACATGGTGTTCCCCGATACTTACCATGAACCCATGGCACTTCAATTCAACGGAGAAATGTGTTCGTCACTCTTCGGAACTCTTGACACCCTTGATGAGATCTACTGCTCGTTCTGCAATGTCCGTTAACGCATCCAAGTCATCGTCAACCAATGACTCAGCGAAGTTCTTGCCTTTCGAGCGTCCACGAGCCAACTGAGCGACAATTCCGAACACGGTAATGCCGATACAAACAAGCTTCCAGACGGTTGCACCGCCATCGGCGCCGACAACGTAAACCAGCATCATGTACAGCGAAACAATCGCAGTAGTAAGAATCATTATTGGAAAACCGGCTTTGAAGAATTCATTAAATGAAATCGGATAGCCTGCTTCTTCCGACATACCAGCGGTGACAACGTTGGCCGAAGCACCAATCAATGTTCCATTTCCACCAAGGCAAGCGCCAAACGCAAGCGCCCAAATGAGGGGGCCTAGATCGATGTTGAGTTCATAAGAAATCTGCAAGATGACTGGAATCATGGTTGCCGTGTAGGGAATGTTGTCAATGAAGGCTGAAGCGATGGCTGAAACCCACAATATAATCAGGATCGCAGCGGCGAGGCGGACAATGTCTCCATCAGCCGAAGTACCAAACATTTCGATACCCTTCGTGACATAGTCACCAATGAATGCGATGACACCTAAGTATTGCAATGCATGTACAAGGACGAACAAACCTGCGAAGAACAGAAGTGTTGTCCACTCGACATGCTCGAGAGGCTGTTCAAGTTCATGACGATCCGTTGCAAGCAGCATGACGACGGCTCCAACAAGAGCAATCCATGATACTGCGATGTGTGTGAGAGGGTGAAGGAAAAAGTTGAGTACGACCAATATGAGGATGAAACCAGCAACTTTCAGCATTGCTGCATCTTTGATTCCATACTTTGATTCAAGTTCTGCAATGTCACGAACACGGCTGCCAGAGAACTCTTCCGCATAGAACCACTTGAGGAACATGAAACTCGGTACAATGCACATGAGAATGCCGGGAGCCATTTCGATAATGAAATCGTTGAATGTCACGCCCGAACTCGCCAGTTCAAGGTAACCTTCTTGCATCAGCCCATCTTTCTTCATTGCTGCATCTTTAATTGCAGCTGATGAAAGACCGGAACCGATCATGATATTTGGCGGGTCTCCGATCATGGTAGCAGCGCCCCCAATATTGGAAAACAGTACTTCAGAGATGAGGAGAGGTATCGGTTTGAGGTCAAGGACCTTCGCCAATTGAATCGTAACCGGAGTGAGGAGTAGCATCGTAGTGACGTTATCAAGGAATGCGGAGAGAACTGCAGTTACAGAACAGAGAATAACAACCAGTGTCCATACTGAACCTCCACTGCGCTTGTAGGCTTGGACTGCAAACCACTCAAACAGACCAGTGTGTGAGAGAATTCCGACCATAACCATCATTCCGAGCAGAAGACCGATTGTCTCCCAATCAATGAGCGTGGTAACTTCTCCGAGTGTGTACGACTTCTCAGAATAGAAACTCAAAGCGATAATTGCGAGAAGCCCACCAACGGCGGCAGCCAAAGTTCGATGAACTACTTCAGTAATGATGAGGGCATACACACCCAAGAGTATTCCTAAACCCACGAGGACTGCTTGAGAATTATCGATATCCTCGAAAGGTGAAGACGAAGAAGAGCCCCCACCAGCAATTGAATGCGATGTGAACATCATCGTTCCAGTAAAAGCCAGAAGCCCGAGAGCAATGTATTGAGAGGGGTGTCTGCGACGCATCCGGACCAGTTCAGTACCGTTCATGATGAAAATCCAACTATGGGTAACTATTGAGTATTTCCTATGGATTCATTGCTCAACGCCAAAGAACGCCAACATTTCCACGGGCCAAAACGACCACCGAATGTGTAGATTCAGCGAGGTGTGACCAAACATTCGGAATGTCTTTCTTTTCAAACAGTCCTCGATTAATCTTAATTTTAACAAGACTCCTCGTGTTCAATTGAGCATCGATCTCGGTAATCAATGTCTCAGTAATACCCGATTTCCCAATGCGGATGGTGGGTTGAAAATCATGCGATAATGCCTCTCGGCGTATGGACTCAGGTATGCGGTCAGCCATGATTCTCATTCAGCCGTGGAGCACCTTGTTGAAGAAGTGTGCGACAAAACCACCTCAGCGGTTTTGCTTCTTTCGATGGGATTTCGGCCCACCACCAAAACGGCGAATATGTGCACAAGATAAGCATGTGACAATGCGTTGCCCCGCTCGTATGCGTGTGCGCACATTTTCACCGTGAACGGAAGGAGTAAGGCATTTTTTACAATAAAGATGACGAACGGATTCAGGAACTGGCAATCGATGCCGCCTCGAAATTCTGACGAGATGTCGAATACTCGATTGAACGAGCAGACCGTCTTTCTCCTTGCGATCTACAATACGTTCAACCAAGCGTGACTGACTGTTCATTGCGGCTTGTCGACGGTCAACCTTGCCTTTGCGACGACGTCTGTTCTGCGAACCCAAAGTCCCACCTCAAAGTTTCAGAGCGTTGAGAATATCGCCAGTTATATCATCGATGGCCCTGTCACCGTTGACTGCATGGAGTATGCCCTTAGCACGGTACCAATCTGCCAGCGGAGAGGTTTGTTGATGATAGGCAGATAGCCTCGAACTTACGGTTTCTTCATTGTCATCTGCTCGACGCTTTTCTTCCCAGTTGCCGCATGTGCACCCATCTGTAGGTGCAGGATTGAATGTGTCATGATAGACACTTCCACAGCCAGCACATGAGTATCGTCCGCAAATGCGTTCGACAATACGCTCATCTGGAACTTCAATGGCGATTACATGGGTTACTGACGTGATTTGTTCTAGAGCCTCCGCCTGTGGAATTGTTCGAGGAAATCCGTCAAACATAACTCCATTTTTTGCGTCTGATTCAAGAATCCGGTCTTTGATAAGATCAATAATAACCGAGTCCGGGACGAGTTGTCCCGCTTCCATGAATCCCTTTGCTTCAAGGCCAGTAGGGGTGCCAGCCTTTACTGCTGCCCGCAACATATCTCCAGTCGAAACTTGTGGAAGGCCAGTTGCGTCCATCATTCGTTCTGCTTGAGTACCTTTACCAGCACCTGGTGGTCCAAACAATACAATACTGCTCATGTAGGTGGGCTGGAGGCATCTCGTAATAGAGATGCTGTCATCATTCACTGCCTGTCTAACCATTGCTGACCGTAGTGCTGCCACTGTTCCATGGTCCACCCATTCGGCAAGCCACTCGCCGGTAGTGGCGGTCCAGCCGCAGGGGTAGGGGTTATTGGAGCAGGGGCTGGCTTTGGAGCTGGCATCGCTTGAGCCGGCATCGGCAAAGGAAGTTGCGGCAGTGACTTTGGTGGTAGCCCTGCAGGTGGCATTCCAGCAGGCATAGGTAGCGGCATACCCCTTGGAGGCATGCCGGCCGGCGGCAATCCCGCAGGTGGCAGTGATTGCGGAACAGGTGTTGGGATGTCGAGAGATTGCGCCAAAGCAGCGGCTATTTCGTCAGATGACACCTCGCCACTTGAAAGCTCATCGACAGCGTGACCGATATCAAGTGCGTCACTGCGCCGAGTCCCGAGATGGTCGGGATTGACAAAGGCATCCGGAGCAACCAGTTCTTCACCTGAGTCGGTGAGTTCACCGCTCTTCTTTAGTCGCAGTGCGCCAACGATTGCTGCAAGCAGTACGATGCCGACGAGGGGGATGCTGACATAAATCGGTAATTCACCTAAAAATCCTTCAGTTCCCGCAGCAGACTCCACAGTCGTATCGATGGAAATTGCTCCGACAACGACCCCATCAGCAGTGAGACTCAATGTCGAAAAATGCAGTCCTTTCATGGCCTCTGAGCTTGGGGTAAGTTCCAGTGAAACTGTCAGTTCTTCGCCAACTCCGAGGTTTTCGAGTAAGAGAGGCGAACTAACAAGCGTCCAGTCAGATGAAACATTTCCTTCCTGATCTAGAACTTGAGAGATTAGGTCTCCAGTAAGCGGAACATTGCCATCGTTGCGTATCACGACGTTTTGTGTTGCTGAAACACCCCGGGCTACAGAGGAAAACGGTGCAACAGTGGGGTCTTGAACCGTAAAATTAGCAAAGACTGATTCGGCAACTGCCACATCGACCGTAATCGAGTTTTGCACGGACCTGCCGTTGCTAAAACCAGTTACGGTTGCGACCAGTTCAAACGCCTTTTCTGTTGCTGGAGTATTTGGAGGTGGTATGAAACCTAGGCGGACAATTCGCTCCTCTCGAGGTTCGATGTACGTGCTCGGATTTGCATAACCAACAACCCAACCATCCGCTGGCAATCCGTTGCTCCAATTCAAAGTCAACGGTGCATTGCCGGTGTTGACGACGGTAAATTCGCCAAACGAAAAATCAGAGGAAATGATTGTTTCAATGACACCCGATTCGGGTCCGAAGAGGTCCATTGAAAGGTCGTCCCGTACCTTCAAGACCGTCGTGTTGGAAATGAAAGATTGAGGTGTACGCTCAGTTCGTATGACGAAGTTGTTGACTTCGCCTTCTTCTGCTACCGGAGGCACACCAATGACGAAATGAACAGTTGCAACTTGACCACCGAGCAACGTTAGGGAGACTTGACGGCTGTTTTGTTGGTCCATATAGGTGACCTCAATAGGCCAGAGCGGGTTGCTTGGTTGGATTTTGATATCCAAGTCTATTTCTTTGTTACCCGTGTTCTCAACAGTTAGATTCAGATTGACTTGTTGAGCAGTATCAACCATAATGTTTCGATTGGAGGATGAAGGGCCAATCGGTCCAATGTCATCATAGAGGTCACTGTCAAAGGATTCTTGTGCTAATACCATTACTTCCACAGATTGAGTGAAGTTGAGTGTCGGGTCAGTTTGTGAATTCACCTGACAAGTCACTGTATCGGTCGAGCCGGCTTCAGGCACTCCGTTGGAAACTGGTGGAACCCATATCTGAATGAGCATGGGCAAGGATTCCTTAATGTTAAGAGGTTCAAATTCCAAAGTAGATGAATTGGAATTTCCGAGTTGAATCTGCCACCTGTTCTCTGAATCACACGAGACTGAATACTGCGCAGGGGTGTTTCCAATGTTCATGACGGAAATCGAGAAGCCTGTGGATTCACCTGGTGCTGCCGAAAGACCAGTGATACCTGCTGCTCCAATGTTGACATCCGTGACTTGAGGAACAATGATGGTAATTCGTTGGGTGTGGGAAACCGTCGGTTGCGATTGGTATCGAGCAGTAATGTCAACGACGAATGTACCCGCACGGGCGTATCGTGGCGATTCTGAGTTTGAGAGGTCGACAAGATTATTGACGAGAGTGACATTAAGTTCTTTGTAATCACCAACTTCCCCTTGTCCCTGCACAATGTACGGACCAATTTCAGATACAGACTTTGACCATGAATCTTCAGGAGCGAGTAGGAAATCAGGTCGGCCGGGTTGAGGTTTCTGGACATTTGTAACCGATAACGTAAGCGGTTGCTCCCCAGTCCCCTCGTGCAGAATATGAATCGGAATAACAATCGATGAGGCATTGAGGACATCAAACGTGTGGATTGCTGACAATGCACGGTCCTCCGCAGATGTCGGTGCTGTGCCTGCATCGTCCAAGGCGACAACTCGGACACCGAGTGCCGTCACTTCGATATCTTGCTCCCAAATGTTATTGTCAACGCCCGATACACCGTCGTTCATTTCGTTCACTTGATCGAGTGTGTCGATACTCAATCGCATTGAGTGCGTACCAGTTGTTGTAAATTGGTGTTGCAACAGGAACGAATCAATTTCTCCTGCCTCAAGGTTCGAGCGGTCTGCATCGAACAATGTTTGGCCTGTTGTCAAGTCTTCAAGAGTTACTCGAAATGAACCAGTCGAAAGGGTTCCTTGGTTAATCCAACCAAGTTGAAGGGTAATCAGATCGTTCTTGAGTGGTTCTGCGGATGATGGTACAATGCTTCCATCGTATGTGGCCAGGTCAGCTTGCGGGTTTGGCGTAGCATCAGCAACAACAACAAGACTGAATCTTTGTGAAAGTCCACCAGCGTGAAGTACTTTGATTTGCCACTGGCCCGATGTGGTTAGAACACCTGGTTCAACCTTAATCCGTTCAACATTGTTGAGCGTATCTGCGCTTCCTCCTGAAGTCGAAACTCCGTTTAAGAAATCGTTGCCAAGCCATTCATTGCCGTCAGGGTCAACCACGACCAAATCAAGGTTATTGACGAGCCGAGGAGAGGATTGAGCTGCGTTAGCACTGCCCTCGGTATCCGACCATGCAAGCGTGATGTCAATGCCATGACTCGGGTCAAGGTCAAAGGAATAGAGTAATCCGAAACCTGCATTCAGTTCCTTGTTGTAATCGAAAAAGGTATCCAATGCGAACGAACCATCCATCGGTAAAACTGTGCGCTCCAAATTGATTTGTCCCCAGCCTTCCTCAGCATTCGGAATATCTGGAGTTCCGAGGTCTGAAGCCCCATTGATGACTGCTGCCTTAATGAGTGATGCTGAAGGCGAATTGATGTTCACTTGTTCACGCAGGAATTCTCGGACGAGAGCGGTCGTACCACCGGCAATTGCGGTTGCGTGAGATGAACCAGAAAGCGTCATGTAGAGATTTGTTGTTCCGTCGGCATGAACGCCAGTGGCGCAAGATGAGCCGCTTGGAGCCTTGGCCTCTTCAGCCAGGCCAGAGCATATGTCGATACCAGGAGCAACAATGTCCGGCTTGATTCGTCCGTCAAGACTCGGGCCGAGGCTTGAGATGTTCGCGACTGCACCGGTTAAGGCACCAGTCTCAGAGGTGCCCACCGAAAGAACGTTCTTTCCTGTCGAGGGCGCTGCAACTTGTGAAGAGCCACTGACACCACGGTCTCCTGCTGAAAACAGCGGAAGAACTGTGTTTTTCTGATTTACAAACAGGTCGACAGAACGTGAATCTGCGGTGTATTGGCCATAATTACCATTCGAACCCCAGGCATTGACAGAAATGCGAGCAGTTCGTTGCTCCGCATCGTTGAGTAAGTCGTAGATAGAGCCAAGTCTACCAAAGACGCCGGTTGGGTCGTGTTCAAGAGCATACATCACAAGGTTTGCAGACGGAGCGATTCCTTCTGCACTTGAGTCACCAGTACCGTCCCCAAGTACTGAAAGCGCCACGTGAGTGCCATGGCCGGAATTCGAATCAATCGGTGATGGATCAAGTCCAAAATTGGTGAACACACCTGCGACTCTTCCAGAGATATCCGGATGGTCTTGATCGATGCCCGTATCAGAAATGGCAATGGTTTCTCCCGAGCCGTCAAGTGTGAAAGAAGCATTCGCAGCAACGCCATCAATCCCGACAATACCACCGGCCAACGCGTTGTGTAGAGTCAAACCATGTGTTGGTTCTGTCCAAATGATACGACCGTCATGCATGATATTGGTCAGCAAAGTTGACTGTAGTTTTGAATTGAAGTTGACCTCACACAATCCAACACCGCACCATGCTTCAGTCGCACCCATTTTCAACAAGTCAAGGCTCAAAGCCTCAAGGCCACCGAGTGCTAAATCGGAAGATGGAACAAGGGCGAGGTGTGTGTGTTCTGAAACAGAGAGTAGTTCGCTGTGAATCCTCCAACCGGGGTGTTGCGGACCTGCCCACCGGACACGGTCATCTGATTGGAGCAGTTCTAAGGAAGCCATAGGAGGTTCCGGTAGTCGTACGAGCCATCCTTCATCTGCGATGAAATCAAGAGGCGTAAGGCCGTATGTTTTTGAGAGTGATTGGAGAATTGTTCCGTCGTGTTCATGCAGTTGAAGCATCGCCAGACCGGTCTGAGAAGGGTCTTGCAAATCGATGAAGGCATTGTTGAGGACCGGTCCATCGGTCAATAACGGGTCATACTCCCCCGCTTGAAGTCGTAATATACCGCTCGATTCTTGAAGATCAGTAGCGAAAATGCTCGAGGAGTCCAGCGGAGTCCACAACTCCTGAGCCAAGTGAAGGCGTTCGGCCTCAGAGAGCTGTTTTGAATCATTACTGGCCAGTGAATCACTCGACGAAAAGTCGTCGATCAACAACGGACTTACCGATGTAAGCAGAAGCACAAGGAGCATGAGCAATGGTTGTCGTATGCCCTGCATAGCCTTTCGAAATCAATTACCTTTTTCAACACGCCCCTTGAATGTGCCCCTTCGGGGCATCAGTTCACAGGTTGTTGTACTTGGAAATGGCTGCATCAGTCTTTGCGACCGATACCATCCAATCGTCTTCAACACCCATCAATGCACGGATTGCATCAACGTTTTCCGGAATCACATCTGACTCTTGGTGAATCGCCTGGAAGTAATAGAGCGTGTTACCTTCAAGTTTCACACCATCTTCCCAGATGAAGATTTCATGCAGGTCTCCCCACTTCCGACCAATATCACGGGCAAATTCCATGACTTCAGCAGTGGTCGTGATACCAGTTTCAGCACCGTTCATGATGACCAAGCGAGGACGTTTTGACCACATCTCCAACACGGACTCGGTTGTGAGGCCATGGCCTTCCGGAAGTGTTGCTGTGACCACGTGAACGTGCATGATGGTCGTCGGAACTGCAACAGCCATGGAATTAATCTGAATTTCCGGTTTCACAGTCATAACATCTGGACCGTGGTGTGAAGGTACCTTGAGCACAGGCTTGATGGCATTGATCGGCCCTTTGCTTGAGTCACCCGGGTCTGCAGCACGGCGAATCATGGTGCATTCAACGCTCAATTCGCCACAGTGCTCATACAATGGAACAAGTGTCCGAGAAAGACCTGTGGTGTTGCATGAGACTACACGGGTTCCTTGAACATTCAAGTTTTCCTTGTGGTTTGCAGATGAGGTATACGACATTCCAGTCATGGCGTGCTTCTCTCCACCTTGGAAAATCCACTTGACGCCAGCATTCTCGTAGGTGTCTTTGTTTGAAGCCCCTACCTTACCTGGAGAACAGTCGACCACGATGTCAGCAACTTTGAGCAGGTCAGAAAGACCACCATGACAGGTATAACCTGCATCAGCGAATGCTGCGATTCTGTCTAAATCATCGAAGGTGCAGTAAATCGGATATCCCTTGCGGACTGCCAAATCGCAGCCAAAAGCTGGACGTGTCTTTGTCACACCTACAATTTCCATATCATCTTGAGCGTCGACTGCGTCGGCAACTCGCTTCCCGATTGTCCCGTATCCGTTGATTGCCACCTTGATTGTCATGGTTCTCATTATACCTGCCTTTGAAGACCCTCTATTAACACATCGTCGAATCAAGAGTGAATTTGCGTGCGAAAAAATCTTGCTCAAACGAAAAGATGTGAGGCCAAGTTACGGGAGGCTATTTGGATATGGAGCAACAGCCGAGCAACATGGCCGAACCAAGAGAGGTTGTTGAACGCTCATTCAACATCAACAAGAAGCTTGGACCAAGACTCATTGCTGCAGCCGAACAAAACGCCATATTGCGTATTGGATGGACGAATGCAGGTGAACCAGTTCCAAAGAACGGAGAGCTTGGACTATGTCCGAATTTACCGGCTGGCTCGCGCATGAGGGCTCTTGGAAAACTCGGTTCTTGGGTTGCCGCTTTTGGCAGCGGTGGGAACTTTACCATCCAAGGCGACGCTGGCTCCTACCTTGGTGCAGGAAACCGTGGTAACACAATTGTTTGCGAACAACTCGCGGGAAACTTTGCCGGTTATGCTATGCGAAGCGGACGAATCAGTGTCATGGATGGCGTTGGCAACGATGCTGGTGCACTGATGAACGGTGGACTTTTGCTCATTCGTGGGACTGCTGGAACACGAATCGGTGGCGGGATGAAAGACGGCCTTATCGTCATCCACGGCGATG
>JAQXFL010000017.1 GCA_029250345.1 Candidatus Poseidoniaceae archaeon | reverse complement strand
AGCGGCTAGGAGAAGAATTGGAGGTCATGAAGTATTTGATTTCGAATGTGTGGTATTGGCGAGCACGATTGGATGTTCAGTCACTCGAGATTTCAGACGATGAAATTACCATCGATGTCACCAATTATGGCCAAGCGTCTGCATCCAATGCCACTTTGCGCTATGTGGATACGAACGGCGAACCGCTGTGGGAATCTTCCTTCTTCACCGTGAATGCCACCAATTCCTCGGTGATTACACTTGACGGCCAGAACCTTACGATGACTGATGACGGTTCATGGGACTTGTACTATCAAGTCCGGGTGATCAATTCTTCTCGCTGGGTTACTGAACCAATTAACGCCTCGATTCCAGTGATAATGGAAAGTGAGGAATCGAATTTCCTCATCGGATACGGCCTTTTCAATCCAATAACAATGATAGCAGGTTTCGCTGCGATTGCGGCCTTTGTACAACGTGAAGAGTCCGATGAAGAATGAACGTTTTCAGCTTTCGATGCTGAAAGCCGGGCGCGAGGTTTCAAGTGCTTCAAGTCCTTGGTCGGTATAGGTGAACCCATGAAAGTAACCGTCAGCCCAGGACACAACATCAACGGAACTCTAATCTTGCCCCTCTATGAAGGCTCTGAAAGCGTACCAGCGTCGCTTGAAGCAGGCCTTCACACCGCATTGAAGAGTCAAATCAATCGAATACTCTCAGACGGAGATTTCAAAGGAAAGGCCAAGTCAACCATGTCAATTATTGGCAGTGAAGGCGGAAAAGCAATGCTTGTTGGCCTCGGTAAAGAGGAAGACCTCGACGCTCACGCTTACCGCAAGGCCGGTGCATCGGTCGTTGCGAACCGTAAGAAAGCCCACGGCACTGATTTCACCGCTCGTTTCAGTGGAGCATCCATTGAATCAATGGGTGCATTTGCTGAAGGTATGCTCTTGCGAGATTACACCTATGACCACTACAAGCAGAAGGATGAAGACGATGATGAAGACAAAGAACTCACCGTCCGAATTACCTGCGATGAAGGCCAAGAAAAGGAATTGAGTTCACTCATTTTCACCCACGCAGGAGTAACCTCTGGCGTTCACCTTTCCAGAGACCTTGGGAACTGTCCTCCGAACGACATGTATCCCGAAGCATTCGCAGACCAAGCATGGGAATGGGCCAAGCAATACGACAACGTCGTTGTGACCATCATCAACTACGACCAAGCCGTCAAAGCAGGCATGGGCGGACTGGTTGCGGTCGGTATGGGCTCAGCACGAAAGCCATGCATGGTCATCTTTGAGATGAATGCAGAAGTAAAGGGCCGTGGTCCAATGCTGGTCGGTAAAGGAATCACCTTCGACACCGGCGGTATCTCGCTCAAACCTGGCGCAAACATGGACGAAATGAAGTACGATATGGGTGGCTCTGCAACCGTATTTGGAACCATGGAAGCACTTGCCTCAACCGGATACGCTGGAAAAGTCACAGCAATTACTTGCATGGCTGAAAACATGCCATCGTCCAACGCTCAACGCCCAGGTGACGTCATCAAGACGCTGTCTGGCAAAACCATTGAAATCCTCAACACCGATGCTGAAGGCCGACTTGTGCTTTCTGATGGATTGTGGAAGGCTGGAGAATACGACCCAGAATACATCATCGACTTTGCTACCCTCACCGGTGCTTGCGTCGTTGCTCTTGGTCACGAAGCAACCGGTCTATGGTCCAACGATGACGACTTCCGAACCCGTATCCACGAAGCAGGAAATGCAGTCGACGAACTTGCATGGCCTATGCCACTTCTACCCGCATTTGAGAAGGAAATGACCAACTCAAAGATTGCAGACACTCGAAACCTTGGCGCTGGACGCTGGGGCGGTGCTAACACCGCAGCAGCATTCCTCAAGCAATTCGTACCAAACCGTGGTTACGAAAAGGACGGAGAACAAATCCCTTGGGCTCACATGGACATAGCTGGAACATACTGGGGTGCCAAGACCAACTCAATGGTTGGAAACGGTGCAACAGGAATTCATGTTCGTACCATGTACCATCTCATCACCAACGGATGATTCTGGTTCGGGTTGACTCTCATGAAGAGACGTGCATCAATTCCTGCACGGATCAACATCATCGGTGAACACACAGATTACGCAGGTGGCAAGGCTTTGCCGTTTGCTGTTGACGTTCGTATGGTTTTGGAAGCAACCGCCCTTGACGAAGTGTTTGAAGGTGGAGCAACCGTTCTTGCGTTATGGAAAGCAGCGGGTGGTTGGCCGGCTCGATTGACCGTTGAGAGTGACATTCCAATTGGGGTTGGGATGTCTTCATCTGCGGCACTCTGTTTGGCGGTTGTCTTGTGCGTCAACGGTCC
>JAQXFL010000180.1 GCA_029250345.1 Candidatus Poseidoniaceae archaeon | reverse complement strand
CTTTCAATTCTATAGACGGCGACGAAGCGGCAACATTTACCATCGGTGCATCCTCGATAGACCACTCTCCTGTTGCACAGAGCGATTGCGATGTCGTCGAAGAAGGTAAGGCGAGCGTTTCGTGCTTGCCGGTTTGGCCTCAGACCCATCCACTTGCTTTGGACGACAGACTTCTCACATGGACGCTGGAATCATGCGAAGGTGGATACCCTGCTTGGCTTTACGATTGAACAAGATTGAGTTGTACACCCTCATCGAGCAGAAAGTGGCAGATGCCAATGGCCATGTGGCCTTGCAACCATTCATCTCCCAAGGACCGTTTGAGCATCTTGTCAATTGGGATGTTTTCTGGAAGTGGCTTGTCGTCGCTGACAACAAATCCAATGTCAAGCCCAGTTATGGAGAAATCACCGTGCTCACCAGAGTAGTTCGAAAGTGGATTACTCTTTGAGGGAATCGCCTCACCTTGCATCCATAATCGTGGTGCATTTGCTTCAAGGCATACGACTGTCGTTTCCGACCACTCTGCCAAGGTGTGGTTGATGTCTCCTCCACCGTCAAAAATGCCGGATGATCGTTCAACCCATTGTCCTCGAGCCGGAATCGGAAGTTTCAGAACTTTGCCGATGTGTCCGGCGACGGCACGTTCTTCGGCATGAACGCCTTTGAGCAGTGAACCTACAAACTTGATTCGACGGTTCGGTCCTGGCCCTCCCATTAAGTGCAGAACGACTTCAGTATCGTGGCGTAAGCCGTGACTGGTCAGCATTGCAGCCATCAAAGCTCGCACGAGTACATCCATTCGACCAGCTCCGCCGGCCATGTCATTGAGTGGAAGTTTGCCTTGTGACATTGCACGGTGTCCGATGAGCGCAAATCTTCGCATTGAATCACCTTAGACGCCACGTTCGACAAAGGTGCGAATTGCTTCACACATTTTTTGTTGATTTTCAAGAATAAAGTGGCTTCCAAGCGAATCGACGAGGTATCCTCGTGGCTTGTCTGTCTTGCCAAGGTCTTCGAGTCGATTTGCGACCACTGCAGTCATGCCTGCCTTTTCTATTTGCGCTGATGCACGGTAAATCAAGTCTTTTTGCTTGATTCCAGATTCCAACTTGAACCCTATTCGGACAGCGCCCTTGCAAGCATCACGAAGGGTTTCAATGTGCTTTTCACCTTCGACCAATTCGATGTTGAGTGAACCTTGCTGACTGGCCAACTTCCCCTCTGCTGGGTTCGAAACCAAGTAGTCCAACACTGCAGCGGTGTGAATCCAGGCGTGAATATTGTCTTTGGCAAGCACTTTCAGTTCCTTTAACATTTGATTTGGTTCTGGCGTTTTGAGAATAAGTGGTAACCACTTTGGAGCAGCAGTACTGGTGATGCCGGCAACGCATGTCACATCGTGGCCGTGGCGATAAAGATCATCTGCGAGTGCAAATCCAGTCGCACCTGAGCTTGTATTCTGGACAAAACGAATGTCATCAATGGCTGAACGGGTTGACCCTAAGGTGATGACGACGTCTTTACGGCCGGGTTTGTCTTTGTTCATGTGGTGAGCAAATCTCGCAACAATTTCTTCGTGGTGAGGTGTCTTTCTTTTCCCCTCTTCTTCTTCTCCCCAAAGCACTGATATCCCGTGCTTTCGAACTTCGTGAACGATGTCATCTGTAACAGGGTCTTTTGCTAAATCCATGTGCATGCTTGGAACCATCATCACTGGACAGTTCCTACTGCGTGCAACGCTAAGTGCCATCATCAATGGTCCGTGCTGTAAACCGTGGACGAAACTCGCCATGGTATCTCGAGTGGCCGGTGCGACCAGTACTCCATCGACCTGATTCAGCACTTCCATGTTTCCGTCCCAGTCGGTAATCACTTCACCTTGGGTCGCCCATTCGACGGCAAGAGGGGTGATGATGCGCTGGGCTGAATGCGTCAGTGCGACACGGACTTCCGCACCGTGGCGGCGCAGTTCGCGGCCGAGCCTCACCGTATCTACAGCAGCAATTCCTCCCGAGACTCCCAGGAGAACGGTACGTCCTGCTAGGCTGTCGCCTCGCATTTCGACATCGGTATCGCGTATCGCCATGTGCATGCCAGTGTGGCAACCGTCATGACTTCTTCCATTGGACAAAGTATGCATTTTACGAGCAATGATTCAAACGCAATGGGGCATTGGGGAGTATATGGCTGGCCGTGGTGATGAGATGGTCATCGCAGGTATGCGGCCATATCAAATGGTTGACGATACCAATCCGCATCTTCGTCTGCACCGTGGAATCACGTTCGTGC
>JAQXFL010000191.1 GCA_029250345.1 Candidatus Poseidoniaceae archaeon | reverse complement strand
CGAGACCGTTCACTTCAATCATCGGAGAACTGTACTCAGTCGAACTGCCTTTCTTAACTCGAAGTTGAACGGTGTAATCGGACGAGACGGGTGTGAGAGCGAGGTTGGTCATCGAATGTTCTCCGTTGTCTTGAGTGCTTTCACCAGGTCCAAAGAGACCCATAATCGATTCCACGATCACACCTTCAACGGTTGTAGATGTTGATGTGCCGGAGGTTTGAGTTCGAAGGACTTCTGAAATACGAGCACCGGAATTCAAAACCTCACGGTTAAGGAGCGCAGGAGTTATTTCAGCAGTAGTCGATTGACCATCACCCGAAGAGACTTCAATCATGTATTCATTCATTGATGCGAGGCGATAATCCTGAGCATTGCCAGCAAAGAAAGCACTGAGAGGGGCTTTGAATTTGGCTCGATCATTGTTCAATTGCAAACTGTCCGACCACAACGATTCTCCATCGAGCGTGATGGATGCTGTTGCAGAATCAAAAGAGCCCCTTACATAAAATGTAAGTTCGTCCGATTCTTCATTCACATTAATTTCAGTCAATGCCATCGAGGTATCGGCAGGTACGAGATAAAAAGCAGCATACGGACCAGCAGCAACGAGGATTGCGACAAAAATAGAGATGCCGAGCTTGACCGTATTCATCTCTCGGTCAGCCATTCTCTCAGACTGAACGAGAAGACCAGTTCCTACAACCAGAACACCAAGTACGACAAGAATACCCATTCCGCCTCCTTGTAGAGCAAGGAGGCCACCGATGAAAATCGTGATCCATCCTGCAATAGTGAGTTTGAGTGATGTGTCTGGCCCACCAGAACTTGCAGAGGAGATCACAGGTGCTGTAGGTTGCTGTGATACGATGGTCACCTTCTCAGCAACAACGGTCACTTGTGTTGGCTCAGATTCGGTTTTTGATGCGTTGGCTTTGTCAAGTAATCCACTCATGGCAATCCCTGTTATGAGGTCGTTTGGCGCAGGGGATTATCAAAGCGACCCCTACAAGTGCATGCTTCGACGGGATTGTCGAAGGTTTGTTCTCGTGCCGTCACAGGCCGGGGGCTGATTCGTACCAGACGACGTTTTCTTCGTCCTCTTCACGGTCTTCAACGAAGCGTCGGCCAGCAACTGCTGCTGCCAGTGCAATCATCGAGATTGCCGGTACGATTTCGAAACCTGGGAGATAGACACCACGGACATATACGGTAATCATTTGAGATTCACGAATACATCCACCGTTGTTACAAGCGAATTCAGATTCAGCGAAGAAATCGAGAACGTGGTATGCGTCGCTCCATCCTTGCGTCTTCGGGGTACGAGCCATAACTCGAACCTTCGTTGCTGTTGGGATTGCGTCAATTTGAACCTTCACTGCTGGCAAGTTGATTGTGAACCCTGCTTCTTCGAGATTCTCACGGCTCGATTCGGTAATACCAACCTTCATGAAATCGATTTGGTTACCGAGATTGTAAACTTTGAATTCGAAGTTCTTGTCCTTCTTTGGCATCAACTGAACGAAAGGTTCGACCGCTTCAACTTGAACCAAAGAATACTGCATGATGTTGACGATCATGTTGTTTTGGGACGATGCTGAATTGATTGGCGGCAATGAGTTGATCTCTTGCACTTGCGCAGACACTGAAAGCGTACGGCTTTGCATGACCATGTACGGCGTGGCTCGGACGGAAACTTGGAAGTCAACTTCTGAACTTGCACCGATGTACATGTCACCTGGAGCGGCTGTTGCTAAGCCATCACTGGTAACGAGGATACTGATTTTCTCTTGGTAGGTTGTTGGGTTGTTCGCAGTGCAGGTCGTAAAACCGTTGTAGGTAGAACCTGGCTTAACTTCAATGTTGATTGAAATTGGAGCGCATGAAAGCGATACAGCTGCTGTTGGAGTCTGAGCAGATGCGGGTACTGCGACAATCATCACAGAGCAGAGGTAAAGGGCTAGCAAGAAAAGAGCACGCTTGAACATCGGGTTCACCTATGCCCTACCCAGTAATGAGACCCTCATAACCGTTGCGCCGTGATGGCTCAGAAATTGGCGAACGAACGGATATAAAAAGTGGGCCCGAAGGGACTTGAACCCCTGACCCCCCGGTTATGAGCCGGGTGCTCCAACCAACTAAGCTACGGGCCCCTGCGTCGAGGGAATGAGCACAAGACATGAACTTAACCCTGCGTCATTCAAACTGAGCGAGCGAGGATTGTGAAGGTTTGACCCACTCTCGGACGTTTAATTCAAGTTCATCACGAATAGCATCGGGGACAAAAATCAGTGCTCTTTCGTTGGGTTGTGTGAGTGAACGAACGAGTGGGGAATGGTCTGCAGCATCCCTTCCGTCTTCAAGAAGAATTCCTTGTTCGTACGGCATGTAACCTCGCTTAGAAATTCGCGCAGTGATGACGTCAATGTTTGGATCGTATCCCGCTTCCGCCACAAGTGCTTCCAATCGTGGTAAAACGACAGAAACCATCTCAGTACTCAAGCCTTCAATCCGTAGAGATTTATGGAAGTCTCGGCGGGAGAGCAAGCGCATTGCGTAATGCGACAATACGGCATCTTCGTGTTCAGCCCAGTCAGGCAAAGCGACACGGACGTGGGCGTCATTGAGAGCAGCGTAACCCTTCGCGTCCAAGTTTGAATTGAGAAGCATGTTCTCAAGCGAAGGTGAAAGCGACAAAGTTCCGTCCTGTGCAAGTGCTCGAGCACGTGACAACATTCGCACAAGATAATTTTGTGTCAGCATGTTGACTTTGTGGAAATAGACCTGGTGATACATGTGGTATCTCGTTACGAGGTAAGCCTCTATCGCCGGAAGCCCCCACGATTTAACATAGAAATGACCGTTTTCACTCACACGCAGTGCACGGATGACCCGAGCAATGTCAAAACCTCCGATTTGGGCACCGGTGTTCGCTTGGTCACGAACCATGTAATCCATTCGATCAACGTCAAGTTGGCTCGAAACTATTTCTTTCATGAAAGGAGGGATTGCCACGCCATCATGTTCACTTGCTCCGTCAAGAAGGGCGAAGAGGCGGTCACGCCGAGTCCGTCCAAGGGCTTCAAGCAAGGCCATACCAACTTCTGTATCTGCAGACTCAAGTAATACACGGCCCCAATGCTCATGCGAATGGTAGGTCGCAAAAACTTCAGGTGATTCAAGAAGATGGGAAAAGGGCGGATGACCGATGTCGTGAAGGAGAGCAGCAAGTTGAATCAATTCTGCGTCATCGGTGGACACGAGACCCGGCTGAACGTCGTTGAGAGAATCCACAAGTGCTCGAGCAAGATGGTATGCTCCTAAGGAGTGGGAAAATCGATTGTGATTCGCTGCGGGAAAAACATACTCACAGGTCGAAAGTTGTTGGATGGAACGCAAACGTTGGAATTCACGTGTGTCGATGATTTTTGCGTGGGCTGCTGGAACGAAGATATCCTTGTGGATTTCATCTCGAATCACCCGGTCACGCATGGCCATCCCCATAAGTCCGGTCTGCTTTTCCATTAAAAAGAACCCGCATGCCTCAAAACCCTGTTTGGGGCGTTTTTCCGTAAGGATGAGGCATGGCAATGCCTAAGCACGGAGCGCTGGTGTGTGACAAACATGGCGGATGCTCTCAAGGACATTATGCTCAAGATTACCGATGACAACCCGGCTACTCGGGGTCAGAAATTATGGGTCATGTTTGCGCTTTCGCTGTTTTTGGTTGCGACTCTCAACTGGTATGCGATGGTTCGCGAACCTCAGGTCGTCGAAATCGAAGACCTCGTACAATACAAGAATGAAGTGGTTTTGGTTGAAGGCAAAGTCATTTCATGGATTGAAGACCGATACGGCAGCGGTGAAGACCGTGTGGACTTGGTCATTGAGGATGAGACCGGAGTCATTCAAGTTCGCTGGTATTCAACCGGCACAATTCCCCCCATAGGCACGAATGTTACGGCGATGGGCGATGTGGTCGACTATAACGGTCGGTTTTACATGCAGGCTACCGGTTCTGGAGCTCTGTATTGGGAACCGGAAGATTTGCCATCTCTGGAGCGGGTTTCTCTTTCCGACATCGCAGTATCTCCATCCGACTATGTCGGTAAGATCGTTACTGTGAACGGGTTCATCAGTGAATCGGTAAGTCCAGACGCAGTCTACACATCTGCATACATTACAGACCACCCCGGAAACGCAGCTCACCAATTGCAACTTCTCATCCAATCAGCGACTGGAAAGTGGATTGAATCCGACTCCAAGATTGAAGTCAGTGGTATTCTGTCTTACCAAGAAACCAGCCTAAGGTGGGCTCTTCACACCCAAGGACCAGATATTCTCATCGACGGAAGTCATGTTCCGCCAGTCAATCGTCTCGATTGGGCCACTGAAGCCACTTGGAGTTATCAATCTGGAAGCAAAGTCATCCTCGCAGGAACTTTGCACATCGAGAATGGGGTTTGGGACCTTGTCGGACCAAGCGGCAACACCATCTGCGTCATCCCAACATCCGAAGACATCGAGAACGCTGCTGATGGAAGTTACAACAACTCTGTCTTTGATGCCGAAGGTCGACTCATGTGGAGCGATGACAGAAGCACATGGTGCATCGATGCAAACCAAGGCATGGGCCAAAACCTCGTCAACCCAATGTCTGCAATGTCGATGCAGGCAATGCTGTCTGCTGACCCGGCCTCAATGCTTGAAAACCCGAACATGCACTACACCATCAACACCTACATGAAATACGCTTTCGAACCATTGGACACTGAAGGCTACTTCGTTGACAGTCAAACCTACACCTTTGGCCAAACAACAATCGCTATGACATTCCCAGGCCCACGCACAGATTGGATCGAATCCGGTCAAGGCGTTATTGCCGATGTCACAGTTGCTTGGGACGACGAGGACATGCGAATTCGTTTGATGGTCAATTCGTACAATTTGACAGGAAGTCCACCATCGCCATCAACGCTTCTCTGGGACGATGGTGCAACACAGTGGGGGTATTCGAAAAACCAGTTTGTACTGATTGATGGAAAAGCAGCTCTCAAGGACGATGGATGGTACCTCGAACGCCCTGGTTCCGAGCAATCGATTAAACTCAACGTTCAACTCAATGCGATAGGAACAGACTCAATCCACGAAAACCAATCGCTAACATGGAAGGGTCGACTGCGCCAAATTGAACATCCATCACAATTATCCATCGTTTATTCCCTCGATGAAGCGGATGCGCTAGACGATGACGGGGACCGCCTCGCAGACAGTTACGAAGATTCTGCTGGATTCAATTCCAATACCCAAGATACGGACGGTGACGGCATCAGCGACCGTGAGGAAGTGGAAAACGGCACAGGCCCCAACAGCGGTAACTAAGGAGGACGTTTCATGTTTGACGCCTACATCTACGAACTGAGTTGGATGCTCGCTGCTCTGTTCGCAGGAGTTGGCATGGGTACTCTTACTGGAATCATTCCTGGTTTCCACGTTAACAATGTCGCTCTTATCCTGCTTGCCTTGGCACCGGGACTGCTGAGCCTTGGAATACCGCTTTCAGCAGTTGCTGGAATCATCGTATCGACAGGTACTGTCCACACATTCTTGAATTATATCCCCTCAGCGCTGATGGGGGCTCCCGATGCCGATCAAGCCTTATCCTTACTTCCCGGCCACCGTATGCTTCTGTCGGGTAATGCAGCACGTGGAGTCGCTTGGTCTGCTCGCGGTTCTCAACTTGGTTTGTTCCTCTCTTTGCCGTTGATCGTTCTTGCTCGAATTGCATTCGGTCCTGAACTCGGCTGGTATTCCCAACTTCGAACATTCCTACCGTTCATCCTCCTCGTGATTTCAACACTGCTTTTGATGACTGAAACGACTCGGCTCGACTGGCCAAAGTGGATTCAAAACGCCACAGGGAAGCGATTTGGCGATGATTCAAGACTGGCAGGATTCTTCTCAGCCACAGCATTTTTCTTGTTAACTGGACTGTTTGGCTGGACCATCATCGGCCCTCATGCACTGCCTGGACGCTCTCCAATCGACATGCCAGGTGCAAGTCTTCTGCTACCGAGCCTTGCTGGATTGTTTGGAATTGCTAACCTGCTTGACATCTATGCGACTACATCGCATTTGCCACCGCAAAAGGAAAACTGGGATTTACCACCCGCCAAGCCTCTTTTGGTTCCGTGCTTCTGGTCCGGTGTTGCCGGTGCATCCATGGGCGTATTGCCTGGAATGACGGCATCTCAGGCAACTGTGCTGGTCATGGGCGGACGAAACGTGGCTGCCAAAATCCAAGGCAAGCAAGGATTTGGTATGGATTGGGAAACTCGTCGATTGACTGAACTCTCCGATGACGAACTCTTAGAAATCGCCAAGGCAGAGTCCGATGAGGGAGTAGAAGGGCCGCAAACCAAGCAAGACTTGGAAATCATCGCCATCTTATCTGCCGTAAACACTGCAGTTACAGTGTGTGTTCTCGGTTTCCTCTACATCATCGGTCGCTCACGTTCTGGAGCAACTTTAGCACTCAAGGCTATGTATCCAGTTGATACTTGGAGCAGCAATGAACCGACTGCAGATTTTATTCGATTGCTTGCAATTACTTTGGCAGCTGGACTCATGGCAATGCCAATTATGCGATACGTCGGCAAAGGTATGCTCCGTCTTCACGCTGCGATTCCACTGCAGCAGATGATCATGAGCGTCATCATATTTGTTGCCGCATTGGTGTTCGTGAGCACGGGATTCATCGGCCTTGCCGTACTTATTGTTGGAACAATGCTGGGGCTTCTCCCACCACGGCTTGGCATACGCCGTAGCCACGCAATGGGTGTCATTCTTGTTCCAATCACATATCTGCTGTTCGAGAACCTTGTCGATAACGCCGGTTTCCTTTGAGCCTTGCAATCCCCACCCCGTGACTGTTTAGGGGAAAGTGATATGCCCTTAGACTCAGCCCACAGATTGTTGGTGGCACCATGAACCCTATACTCCGCTCCTTTTGCCTCGCTGCTTTGATGGTACTTTCGACAACCTTGCCGATGGGCGTTTCCACCCTCAACGATACGAAAAACATCGATTCTACATCCGGACGCTCACTCGCTTGCACTGGAGACATCTGCCTCAATGAAGCACTTCCAAACCCAAACGGGG
>JAQXFL010000167.1 GCA_029250345.1 Candidatus Poseidoniaceae archaeon | reverse complement strand
ACTACTCTCAGGGGAAAACACACAATGGACACCATTGCAAACGACTTCACCATTAACATCGCCACTGCCAACGGAACAGGTTCGCAATCTGCAAACCTCATTCTCCTCCAATCTCTCTTTGAAATGGGAGTCCCAGTAAGCGGCAAAAACATGTTCCCTTCCAACATATCTGGACTACCAACATGGTACATTGTCCGACTTTCAGACAATGGATACCAAGCCCCGGGCAATCGAACCCACATCCAAGTCCTCCTCAACCCTGCAACATGGGACGAGGATTTGGCGAGCCTTGAACCAGGTTCAGTCGTCATTTGGAACGAGAATGCAAAGATGGAAATGAACAGGGACGATGTTATTTCTTATCCTGTGCCGATGTCTGCACTCGCTCGGAAAATCAATCCTAAAATAGCAAAACTAGTGACCAACATCATCTATGTTGGCGTACTTGCTGAACTTCTTGGAATCGACCAAGAAGAACTCGAAGCTGCCGTAGCGAAACAATTCAAGGGTAAGGCTACTGCCGTCGAACTGAACATCACTGCTCTCGGACTAGGACGTGACTATTTCAAAGAAAACCTCTCAAAGAACGACCCGTACGTCGTTGAAAAGCGAGTCATAGAAAAACCGCAATTCTTCATCGAAGGAAACGAAGCGGCGGCTCTTGGATGTATCTTTGGCGGTGTTCAAATGCTCGCTTGGTATCCAATCACACCATCCTCTTCACTTGCAGAGGGGATTATCAATTACATCCCGCAATTACGTACCGACGATGATGGAAACGCCACCTGTGCGGTTATCCAAGCAGAGGACGAGCTCGCTGCTGCCGGCATGGTACTCGGGGCAGGCTGGGCCGGCGGCCGTGGAATGACCGCAACATCGGGACCCGGTATTTCGCTCATGCAGGAATTTATCGGACTGGGATACTTCGCTGAAATCCCTTCAGTGTTTTGGGACGTCAACCGTGTAGGCCCCTCGACAGGACTTCCTACGCGCACACAACAATCTGACATCACGCTGCTGTACGAAGGCAGCCACGGCGATACACAACACATCGTTCTCATCCCCGGAACCGTCGAAGAGTGTTTCGAATTCGGTTGGAGAGCATTCGACTATTCAGAACGCTACCAAACACCCGTCTTCGGATTGAGCGACCTTGACTTAGGTATGAATCGCTGGGCTTGTGAAGGATTTGAATACCCTGACCAGGCCATGGACCGTGGAAAAGTTGTTCGAGAACGTGATGTCTTTGAAGCATTCGAAGAGTTCGGCCGCTATCTCGACGTGGACGGCGATGGTATCCCTTACCGCACACTACCAGGCTCCGGCATGGACCCTATTCTCTACCGTGGAACAGGACACAATCCGAAGGGTGTTTACTCTGAAAAGCCCGATGATTACTTTGAACTCATGCAACGGCTCAAGCGTAAAATCGATGGGGCACGTGACGATCTACCTGCACCGATTCTTCGCGAGGAAGACGAATGTGAAGTTGGAATCATCTACCTTGGAAGCATGGAGAACACCATCCAAGAAATCGACGATATTCTCGAAGCCACTGGAATCAAAGTGAGCCAGTGCAGAGTTCGAGCACTTCCTCTGCACAGCGGCGTCGAAGAATTCATTCGACGTCATGAGACGACAATTGTACTCGAAATCAACCGCGACGGACAAATGTACGGCATTCTGCGAAAGGAATTACCAAATGACCTCATCACAAAGGTCCGCTCTGTTGCTTACAGCGACGGCGTACCCCCACGTGCTGGAATCTATGCCAAACTTATTCTTGAAACCCTGAAGGAGGGAGACAATTGAGCGACAAACCAGCACGACCAGCACGCGCAATCAAACTGAATGTTTTGAACGAACCGAAGGACAGTTACACCGGCGGAAAATCATCGCTGTGCCCGGGCTGTGGACACGACCAAATTTCCAATGTCATTATTTCGGCAGCTTGGGAAAACGGAATTGAACCGCACCGTGTGGCAAAGATGTCTGGAATTGGTTGCTCCTCGAAAACACCAGCGTACTATCTTGGACAGTCGCATGGATTCAACACCGTTCACGGTCGTATGCCATCCGTCACAACAGGCGCTTATGCCATCAACAAGGATCTGTTGTATATTGGCGTATCCGGTGACGGAGATTCTGCTTCGATTGGTATCGGACAACTCATTCACGCTATCCGAAGAAACATGGACATGGTCTACATTGTCGAAAACAACGGTGTTTACGGCCTAACCAAGGGACAATACTCAGCTACTGCTGACATTGGTTCGAAGAAAAAGAAAGGTGAGCCAAACAAGACCCAACCAATTGACCTGTGTGCGCTCGCCATCAATCTGGGGTGTACGTTCGTCGCCCGTTCGTTTTCAGGCTCGAAGAAGCAACTCGGTTCACTCCTCAAGGCTGCAATGTCTCACAAAGGCTTCGCACTGATTGACGTCATCAGCCCGTGTGTAACCTTCAACAACAACGATGAATCAATGCGTTCATATGGATACGTTAAGGAAAATGAAATCACACTCCACATGGCTGATTATATCCCTCACTTCAATCCGGTTGAGGAAATTGAAGTCCCAGAAGGACACTTCAGAGACATCGAACTGCATGATGGTTCAACAATTCGTCTCGAGACCATCTCAGCCGAGCACGACCCAGGAAACGCAGTAGCTGCACTTACAGCACTTCACGAAGCTGAGTCGAATCAAAAGCACGTTACTGGGTTGTTGTATTTTGACAACACCAAACCTTCACTGGCCGAAGACATGGGCATCGTAGACACCCCTCTGGTCGATGTCCCAAATGAGGACCTTCGTCCTAGCAGAGAAACTCTCGATAAAATCAACGCAGCACTTCACAGTTGATTTCTTGTGAAGTGTTAAGGTGAGATGATGGCAATTGTTCCAATATTGGTGACAGTTGCTGTTGTTGGTGGCGTGTGTTACTACATCATCCACTCTCGAAGAAAGAAGAACAAGTTACTCAGTGCTGCGGCTCGAAGGGAAAAACACGCACCGAAAGAATCTCTTTCACCGCGACGCATCAACTCGAAAGGTGAAGCGATTGTAGACGCTCAAGAAGAACAATCAACTGAGATATTCATTGAGAGTCAACAGACCGGCGATAGCGTATCGGCAGAGGATTTGAACACAGCATCTTCTGAAGAACTCACTTCTCTCCCAGCAGCCGATGAAAAAAGCTCCGTCACCGAGTTGGTTGATTCAAGTCGCCAAATCGACGAACTATCAAAACAAGAACGAAAAGAATACGACGAAAGAGATCAACAACGTGACGAAAATCTGATGTCGTTGCGACTTTTGGTCGAAGATCTGTTTGAACATCAAGCAACAAACATCAAAACGGTAGAAAAGAATGTGGAGAAAGCAGAAAACGAAGATCACGATGGCGAATTCACGGACTCAACAATCGAACTTCGAACCTCTTGGATTGAAGAGAATGAAGAGCCCTTGAACCAACATGCCGCGTTGGTAGAAGCCGAAGAAATTGGCAGTGGAATCAAAGTCTTGGATTCGGCTTCTACAATCAACGACGATATCGAAGAACGGCTTGAGCGTGAAGGTGGAAAGACCGGAGAGGTTCAGGTCTCACTTGCTTGGGACGATTTCAATGATTTGGATTTACACATTTTCTGTCCATCCGGTGAACGAATTTATTTCAATAACAAGACAAGTGAATGCGGTGGAGAACTCGACGTAGACATGAATGTTCGACCGACAAGTAAGAACGCTGTTGAAAACGTAGTTTGGATTGAAGATGCACCGATTGGAAAATACAAGGTCGGTGTGCATTTTTACAAGCACCACATCAAAGAGGATACGACCGACACGTGTCTGTTTAGAGCAAGAGTCACTATTCACGGCGTAGTTCGGGACTATTCGGGTCAAATCACTCACGGTCAAGCCATGCAGATGGTGACCAGTTTTACCTTGAAAGAGGCGTGATTTCAACTCAGTAGATTCTGCCCGTCAATCGGCGCATGATGCGGGTGAACAGCGATACATTTGGGCGCTCACTCAAGCCTAAACGCCAATCGAGTTCATTTGCATTGTCAAACTTAAGAAGCTCTTCAAATCCCCCAATCCACTCATCGTCAATGAAAATTTGTGGAATCGTTTTACTTCCGTTGGTACGAATACGAAATTCTGAGTCAGCACGCCTTGAAGAGCCGAGACGGATTTCCTCGTATGCGACACCCTTCGAATCGAGTAACCGTTTGGCATTCACGCATGCCCCACAGCCTTTATTCGTATACAATTCGACCTTGGCCATGAATCTCGGTAATCACAAAGTGTTTCAAAACCTTTGATTCTTTGATGCGGTGGTAGTCCCTCTCGGATTTGAACCGAGGTCGGAGGAACCAGAATCCTCCATGATGGACCGCTACACTAAGGGACTGTTCGTCTGTGCCAAGAACCATTCCTTCTTCAATTGAGCGGTGCTGAGAACTCTAAAAAACGGAGGAGCAAGAACAGTCTATCAAAGGAAATCTCGTCGACCCTAAATGGTAACGAATCGAAAAAGAACCTTCGATACAGCGCTCAGCATGAGAACAATCATGAAAGAACCCAAAGCCCATCGAGCCCATGGTCGTTCATTCTTCTCAGGCGGCCACGGGTCGATGCCAAGAGCCTCTGCTTCACGCACGAGTGCCGCAAGTTCTTGCAACTCCTCTTCCATAGACTGTGCTGCCATGTCTTACGCAGCCGTTGGACCTACATGAGATTCACGCATTATCATCAAGTCGAAACAAAGACTTGAAGCCAATGGAGTAGAGCGAATTGCATGAGTGAAGTACCTCAAGGCGTATCCTTCGGAGATGTTGAACGTAGAGCACCACGTCCAACGGCTACGATGACGATGACCCGCGACGGGCCAAATGGTGTCGAAGTTCTTCTCGGACTTCGCTCCGAAACAATGGTTGCCTTCCCCGGATACTGGGCATTCCCCGGCGGAGGATTGTCTCGAGTAGACATTGCTGCTGTAGAACAATTGGAGGGTTTCGACATCGACGAATCGAAAGCCGTTGCTTGTATTCTCCGTGAAATGAGTGAAGAATTGGGAATAGCACCCTCTAATCAAGGCCTCGTTCAATTGCCTCTCGAAGCACGGAAAGAAATCATCGCAGATAAGAGCAGATATCTACCTCTCGCCCTCGAAGGAAAATTCCCCTATGACACCTCGGCAATTCGAGTCCTAAGCCACAGAATCACACCGCCTTTTGGTCCAATTCAATTTGACAATGCGTTCATGCATGTTCACGCAGGTGCGATTGAAAATGTACCTGAGATTGATCTTGAGCCGCAAACAGAGTTTACTGAAATAATGTGGGCGACACCCGTCGAGATTCTGAAAAGATGGGCGAACTACGAAATCAAGGTCGCCCCTCCAGTCGTCACTTTACTGATGGAGATTGAACGAACTCTCGTTCGAAAAAACCGTGACATGGAACTTGCCGCTCGCGACATCAGCGAACGGTTACCCGCTCGTCAATCAATTCTGTTTGCATACGGGGTCGAAGTCGTACCTGTGAAGACAGCCACTTTACCTCCTGCCGACCATACCAACTGTTACCTTGTTGGGGACCCCGAGGGCCAATTCATACTCGTCGACCCTGCCTCACATTTACGAGAAGGTATGGAAGAAATGGCACAGGCAGTCGACAGACACAAAGGTGAACTCATTGCAATGATGTTCACTCATTCGCATGGCGACCATGTAGGCGACATAGGATTACTGAGAGAAGCATTTGATGTCCCCATTTGGGGAAGTGAATATACCGCTCAAACGGTCAAATGTGACCGGATTTTGAATGATGGAGAGATACTTGAACTCGGAAACCAATCATGGGAGGTTCTCATCACACCAGGACATCACCCCGGCCACATTTGTCTCCTCAGTCAAGCAGGATTAATTGCTGGAGACATGGTTGCGGGAATTGGAACAATATTGATTCCACCCCACACTGGAGACATGAATGTGTATCTTGAGCAACTCGAACGGCTCAAAAGACTGGATCCCCATCTCCTGTTCCCGAGTCACGGCCCCGTAATCGCGTTACCTAAACAGAAATTCGACCATTACATACGCCACAGAATGGCTCGACATCAAGCTGTTTATGATGCCGTGGAATCAGGACTACAAACCCTTTCTGAGATAGCTCAAAACGCATACGCCGACACACCAAACGCACATCCCGGATTAGCGATGGATCAAACGCTTTCGCATTTGCTTTCGCACCAACGGGCCGGCATACTGTCCGAGAAATCCTCGCAGTGGTCCATTGTAGAGACCAAAGTTTGAACACCTGCAGCACGACGCTATCACATGGCTCGTAGAGTTGAGTTCACCAAGGCAGGTTCGCCAAGCACCATTCGAGTAACTGAAATGCCGATGCCAGAACCAAAACAAGGCCAAGTACGCGTGAAAGTGGCCTTTGCTGGAATCAACTTCGCAGACCTACTGATGCGACTCGGCTTCTACCAACCGCGCCCACCCTATCCATTCACACCGGGATACGAGGTCAGTGGAGTCATCGATGCTTTGGGCGACGATGATTCACAGTTTACCATCGGCCAGAGAGTTGTAGCAGCGATGTCCACGGGTGGACAGTCAAGTCATGTCGTGGTTGATGCCCAACGGGTCTTACCATTGCCAGAAAAGATTTCTTTAGAGGCAGCAGCAGCAATGCCGGTAACGTACCTCACAGCACACCATATGTTGCATCACCTTGGTCATCTTGATGAAAACGAATCCGTCCTCATCCACGGAGGTGCAGGCGGGGTTGGAACCGCAGCGTTGCAATTGTGCCAGTGGGCTGGAGTGAGTAAGGTGTGGGCAACTGCTTCAGGTTCAAAATCAGAGATTATCGAATCCTACGGTGGTAGAGCCATCGACCGACACAACCAAGATTTCGTATCAATCATAAAAAAAGAAACCGACAATCAAGGTGTTGACCATATTCTTGACCCTATCGGAGGTGACAACCTTACCCGTTCTCTTTCGGTTCTAAAAGAAGGCGGCCGCCTCTACACATACGGCATGTCGGCTGTTGCACCAACCTCAAAACGTTCAATGCTTCGTTCGTTTTTAGCATGGAGAAAAACCCCTGCCTTTGACCCGCTCAGACTCATGACAAGGAACAGAGGAGTGTTTGGAATCCATATGGGGACTTGGAAGAATGAAGCGGTCATGTTGAAACAATTAGAGCGAATCATGGAGGGGGTCCTCACTGGGGCGCTCAACCCAGTTATTGATTCCATCTTTGATGTCGAAGACGTAGCAAAGGCTCATCAGTATCTCCACGATGGAAAAAACATTGGCAAAGTCCTACTACGGTTTGAGTGAGCATTGAAGAAGCGTCGATGATAGGTTGGTTTGAGGCGAGCGAATGAAAGCAGCAATGTCAAGTTTCGACCTCCGCGCAGTCGCACGTGAAATGAATGCGTTTGCTGGGGCGTATGTCAAAAAGGCATACATGCCACACTACGAGCAAATTGTGCTGCGAATCAATCCGAAAGAAATGGATCAATTCGACCTCGTTTTGGTACGAGGTGCCCGTATTTACACTTCAAACCGAGACCGCCCAATGCCCATGACACCCCCGCCGTTTGCGATGGTCCTGCGAAAGCATCTGAAAAATGCGCGAATGACCGGTGTACGGCAACTCGGATTTGATCGAGTCCTCTGCTTTGACTTCGATACGAAGTTCGGCAAGTACCACCTCTATGTTGAGGTGTTTCGAGATGGAAACATCATCTTAACCGACGAAGAGGGCATCATTATCCAACCGCTTACTCACGCTTCGTATGCGGGAAGAACACTGAAAAAAGGCGTTGCATACATTCCGCCACCTGCTGCCATGGACCCACATAACATCAGCGAGGAAGAGCTTTCTGAAATGTTCAAATCATCTGATAGAGACCTTGTATCAACGCTCGGTGGCAAGGTCAATCTTGGAGGCACGCACGCAAATGCTGTCTGTTCTCTTGCAGGTTTTGGAGCAAACGTCGATACCCAGAGCGTTGATGCTGGAAAAATACATGGCGCACTTCAGTCGTTGTTGACCGACCTGGCTGAAACCCGTGTCGGCTACTTGTTGCTGAAAGCGGATGAAGAAACGTCTGCCTCAGAATTGGAACAAAAAGCAAAGGGATTTTCTCCCAACGGCGACAGAGATCGGTTTTATGAAAAATACGCAAGCGAAGCAACACCGACTCTCTTACCGAATCATGCTGAGGCCCCGAAGGCCACCTTCTCTTCACTGTGCCAAGCAGTTGACGCTTGGAAAGGAGCGCACGACGCAATGGCGCTGGCTCGACGAGAGGCTGAAAAATTAGATATCGCTGCACCAGGGCGAGGTCATTCGACCGATGTTGAGCGGTTAGAAAGGCGAAAAGCACAACAAGAAAAGGCTCTCGAAGGTTTTTCTGCCAAAATTGAGAAACAACAAATGCTCGGACATACGATTCAAAACAACTGGACACACATTGAGAGTTTACTGAGTCAAGTTTCTGCAGCTGTCGACGAAAAGGGTTGGAGTCAAGTCAAAAAGGACGCAAAGCAAGTGGATTGGATTGTATCTCTCAACCCAGCACAGCGAACATTTGTGACCGTTCTACCCGATGAAGACGGGCAACCGAATGGGCCTCAAGCAACGCTATCCCTCGACCAGACCGTTCACCAAAATGCTCAACGGCATTTTGAGGCTGCTCGCAAGCAAAAAGACAAAACTTCTGGCGCAGTTCAAGCGTTAGAAGATACTGTTCTGCATTTACAACGAGCCGTAAAGAAAGAGGCAAAACAGCAAGCAAGTGGGAAACTCAACAAGGTGAAGAGAAGTAAGCGCTTGTGGTTTGAAAGCCACAAATGGAGTATGCTTACTGGTGGACATTTGCTGGTCGGTGGCCGAGATGCAAAAGGCAACGATTCCATCGTCAAAAAGCATCTTTCAGGTGCAGACATGTACCTTCACGCTGATTTGCACGGTGCACCAAGTTGTAGCCTACGAGCAACCCAAGGATTCGCTGTCGACCAACACAAACCTGCACACATACCGGAAGACGTGCCGGCCTTCAGACTCATCGACAAACTTGGTGATGAACGAATTACGGATGAAAAATTGGAAGAAGCAGCCACACTCGCTCTGTGCTGGAGCCGTGCTTGGGCAGGAGGAGGAGCTCACGGAACCGTATATTCGGTAAAGCCCGCACAAGTTTCAAAGACGGCCCAAACAGGAGAATACGTCGGTAAAGGTTCGTTCATCGTTCGTGGGCAACGCCAATGGTTCAAGGATTTAGATGTCCAAATGGGAATTGGTATTGTAGCGATAAATGGAGTGCCACTGCTCATGGGAGGAATGCCCGATACCATTCGCTCAATCTGCCAACGGTTTGCGATTCTTCGACCCGGTCTCACCAAAAAAGAGCAACTCGCCAATCGGATTTACAAAAATACTGGCCTCATGACCGATGATGTGCTACCGGTGTTACCCGGAGCAGCAGAAATTATCGAAGATTACGGAATCTTCAGCCCTGCGAAAATCAACAACTCAGAAGAAGAGTGATTCAGTTCTTTTTTCCGCCACGGAAGCCACCGCTTTTGTTGCCGTAACCGCCGGAAGATTTCTTGCCACCTTGGTAGCCTTTGCTTGAACTCTTGCTTGGCTTGTAATTTTGGCCACGAGATTCACCACGGTAGGAATTGCTCTTCCCGTTACCGCCGCCGCCAGATTTGCCGCCACGACCGCCGCCACCGCCACGGTATCCACCGCCGCCGCCACGACCGCCGCCGTTACGTGAACCATAATGTCCTCCACGGCCACCCGAGTCGTTACGATTCGAGCGTTGTCTGCGCTCTGCTGCAATGTATTCAACTTCAAATTCTGGGAGTGCTGAAAATTCCGGTGGCTCAAAATCAACACGGATTCCAACATCTCTTTGGATACGGCCGTATTGTTTCTTCTGAGGCTTTTGAACAAGAGAAATCACGATACCCGTTTTTCCACCTCGAGCAGTACGTCCGCTTCGGTGCTTGTACGCCTTACCGTTTTCCGGAGGGTCGTAATGAATGACGCAATTTACGCCTTCGACGTCGATTCCACGGGCTGCAACATCGGTAGCGATCAAAGCCATGCACTCGCCGTGTTGGAAGCGTTTCATTGCACCGTCTCGTTGTCGTTGTGAAAGACCGCCGTGGAGCGTTTCAATTGCCATGCCATCAAACTGCATCTCGTCACCAACTCGGTCCACACCGTTTCTGGTTCGGCAGAAAATGATGGTACGTCCACACTTGCGGATGATTTCGGAGGAAATTGTTGATTTCTTCGAGTTTGGCATGAGCCAAAAGTAGTGCGTCATGCTTTCCATGGTCACTTCTTTAGGACCAACTTCGATGGTTACCGGGTCTGTTTGGTAATCTCGAACGAGATCAGCGACTTCATCGTCCAGAGTTGCGCTGAAAAGAATGGTTTGTCGGTCCTTTTTACAGCGATCAAGAATCTTGCAGACTGGTTCCATGAAACCCATGTCTGCCATTCTGTCTGCCTCGTCGAGAACAACGATACCGACGTCGTCCAATGAGACAGCACCGCGTTCCATCATGTCAATCAGGCGTCCAGGACAGGCAACCAAGACATCTATTCCACGCTCGAGTGCACGGTATTGTTTCTGGTAAGAACTGCCACCGTACATGGCTTGAACATAGAGTTGCAATTCGTAAGCCAGCGGATCAAGGACATTGAAGATCTGCTCGGCCAATTCTCGAGTTGGTGTGAGAATGAGTGATGTCGGACGGCTTGGTTCAGCTTCCTCAGTCATAGCCAAGAGAGGCAGTCCGAAAGCGAGGGTTTTGCCAGAGCCCGTAGGTGCTCTACAGCAAACATCCCGACCCAACATGGCATCAGGAATCGATTCCCGTTGAACTTCAAAAGGCTCAACAATACCTTGTTGCTTGAGGGCCTCGACCAAAAGTGGTTCAATTCCAAGATCTTCAAACGATACCATCGGCTTACCCCAACTGATGGCCGTCATCCGGCCCTATTTGATACCACCAGTCGGAAAAGCCGCTGTTTTGTGGACTCAAGCGTCGTTAGTTTAGCGCCGAATAAGCATGGCTACGGCGTTGCCGCCACCTAAACACAGCGTCACAATACCCGAATTCGCGTCGCAACGGCGCATAACGCCGAGCATCGTTATGAGACATCGGGTTCCGCTGGAGCCGAGTGGGTGTCCGAGACTAACTGCACCACCATGGAGATTGAATCGGTCTTCTGGAATATTCAGTTCCTGTGCAACAGCACATGAAGCAGAAGCAAATGCTTCATTGTGCTCATAAATATCAACATCTAAAACATCTAATTTATTTCTCTCCAAGAGCATTTGAACTGCAGGAATTGGCGCACTCATGACGCGCTCTGGCTCAACTCCGCTCGTACAATAATCATCGATGTATGCAATAATTTCCCATCCCTGTTGCTCAGCAAAATCTGCGTTCGCAAGAACTACAGCGCTTGCGCCATCGTTCAGCGTACTGGCATTGCCGGCAGTGACTTGCCCGTCTTTTTGGAACACGGGTCGTAGACCTGAAAGAGATTCAACATCCGTTTGAGCCCGGATGCCTTCATCGTTAGAGAACACGATTGAAGGACCACGGCGTTGTGGTATTTCGACAGGGAAAAGTTCCCAATCAAACCATCCTTCAGTTTGTGCCTGGGCTGCTAGTCGGTGGCTGCGAGCAGCAAAGGTATCGGATTGAATTCGTGTGATTGAGCATTCTTTCGCTACCGTCTCGCCAGTGTTGCCCATGTGAACATCATTGTAACCGTCCCAAAGGCCATCGTGAATCATTGAATCGACGAGAGTCGAGTTACCCATTTTTGCTCCTTTACGATGGTTCATCAAAAGGTGTGGAGCGTTCGACATACTTTCCATTCCACCTGCAACAATGACGTTGTACTCTCCAGCACGGATGCTGTTTGCTCCGATCATTGCTGCCTTGAGAGAACTGCCGCACACCTTGTTGATGGTAACGCACGGTGTGGTCACCGGTAATCCAGCGCCAAGAGCGACTTGACGTGCGGGATTCTGACCAGCACCTGCCTGCAAAACTTGTCCAAAGATGACCTCATCAACGACTCCCTGCGAAGGGTCGATTCCGACTCTTTTGCAAACCTCTTCAACGGCAAGCACGCCCAAGTCAACGGCTTTCATACCTGAAAGAGCGCCCATGAATTTACCGATTGGTGTGCGAGCCACGCCACAGATTGCGACTTTTGGTTTGCTCATACCGTTCCGAATACCGTCGTATTCTTCAATGTGCGCGCCTTTGAACTTGGACTTCATCATGAGAAGACTTGATGAAGAGAAGGTGCTGGCCGTGGTATGGCGAAATTCAAGACCGAGTTTAGTACCGAGCGAGAAGCGAACGAAATGCGACATGTGGAAGTTGAAATTGACTTCACACCGAATGCACTGGCCTCAATTCTTTATCGTCAAGGTGACACAGTCATTCTAGCGTGCTGTACCAAAGAAGCACGGCTTCCAGGATGGTTCCCCCGTGATTCAACCAAAGGCTGGGTGCACGCAGAATATTCTCTCCTCCCCGGATCAACAGATTCTCGATTCCGTCGTGAGCGACGCGGTGCAAAGGGACGAACTCAAGAAATTGAACGGTTGATTGCTCGTTCACTGCGTGCTGCTGTTGACCTTGAGGCTCTTGGTCCAGTTGCGCTCAATGTCGATTGCGATGTCCTCAATGCTGATGGAGGCACGCGTTGCGCTTCGATCACTGCGGCCAACATCGCACTGCGACTTGCCGTACGACGGTTGATTGCGCAAGGAAAATGCCTACCTCTCGACATGCGCCCCACTGAAGACCAACGAAAAGCCGGCTGGACTGCTCCATCACTCTCCGAAACAGAACGTGAGAACCACGAAAACGCAGTTATTCCACACGACTTAGCTGCAATTTCGGTCGGACTTATCGAAGGCGAAGTTTACCTCGATTTGGACTACATTCTAGATTCCAACGCTGACGTCGATATGAACGTCGTCAAAACCGCAGATGGCAAATACGTCGAGATTCAAGGTACTGGCGAGGAGTCAACTTTCTCAGGAGATGAACTCATTGCACTTCTTGCACGTGCAGATGGTGGGATTGATGCCTTGTTTGAAGCTCAAAAGGCAATTCTTGATGGAATAGAATGAAGTTTGATGCTTGAATCATCCAACATTGTTGGGCGAAAGCCTTGATATGGCAGGGGTTCTCGCCGAACTGCACGGGTCAGTAGCTTAGTTGGGAGAGCGCGGCACTGAAGATGCCGAGGTCGCTGGTTCAAGTCCGGCCTGACCCACCTCAACACCAACTGCGTAAGCCTTGTAATCTGCCGTATCAGCCATTTCATCATAGCATCTCAAATTATTTCCATCGTTGGGTTCATGTGGTAGGTCTCTTTGCTTGACTCATGGGCGAAGGTCGCGGCGATTCTCAAGATGAAACCGAGCATGTCGACCACGAAACCAAAGCACGCAACAAAATCACCAAAGAATTGGTTGAAATCCGCAATCGCAGAAGCGGGGATTCCAAACACAGCTTCCTCGCTAAGAAAGAAAACTTCGTCTTGGCTGCAGGAATCTTGTACACAGTCCTTTACACGCTGCTCATTTTTGGAATGACCTCGGGGACACTTGGTAACTCAACGACGATTGACCACTCGGCATCGAAAACATTCCTTGACATCGGCGGGGAATGCGACGAGATTACGGATGAACCATGGATTCTCATTTTCCCAAATGAAGATGAAAAGGTCTTTTCGATGTACGGCTACAATTTCCCAACAGGTCACGGTGTTGGCACCTACACAATTCATCACTTGGAGGATGGAGGCCATGAAATCGAATCGTGGACGGATTCAAGAATATGGCCTATTCCGGTCAATGGTGAGGCTGAGGCTGATTATTTGTACTTCTCAGCCCCATTCGAAGAATTAAATGAGGGACACTACGACCTCAACTATTCAATTACGATTTACAACCAATCGAATATCTCGACCGCAAGTGTTGTCGAGGGCGGAGAAGAAACTTCCAAGTCTGTTGAATTTGAACTTGATATTTCGAAACAAACTTTTGCGTTCCTTCCGTTTGTCGACTCTGAAAAGAAGCATCAAGTTCGCTTAACAGATACAGGTGCTCGCTCATGCTGGGGGATTCAAGACCTCGGTAACTGGGGATACATCCTCATCGGAGCTGAA
>JAQXFL010000145.1 GCA_029250345.1 Candidatus Poseidoniaceae archaeon | reverse complement strand
GACGATTTGTGGTTCAGGGTACGCCTAGCTCCCCACCTATCCCGACATGCCCTAAGGCCAACTCTATTTGAACGAAACCCTTGTTCGGTTAAGGAAATTAATCCGCCGGGGTTTCTTCTTCATACTTCGATGGGCACGAAGTTTTGATGATTTGTGCCTCAAAAATGTAGTCGCCATCAATGTACCGTAGTACACCTTGAGCATATACAGTACGGTTGTCACCAAGACCATTCGAGACTGAGGCGTCGAGGTAGTCGATTAAAACCGTATGATCGAGACCATGCAACATGAAAACACTCTCATTTGAGTCTATACTTCCGTCGACAACTTCGCCGCGCAAAGCGATTTCTTTATCCACAAATTCAGTAGGTGTTTCCATGACTTCATCGACAGACCGTGTTGGTTCTGGTGCTTGAATCAGAAGAACTCCAAGTAGGCCGAGGGTCAATGCACCACCCAACAACAGCATTCGGACACGGCGGGAAAACATACCTACAACTCCATTACTTGGCGCGGTGTGAAAAACCCACCGCCTCATCGAGGGATGAAAAACCATGCTCGCGCATTTTCTTCTCGAGACCATAGACAATGGATTTCGTTAGAGATGCACCTTCGAACACAAACCCACTGTAGGCTTGAATCAACGTTGCACCAGCGCCAATCTTGGCCCAAGCATCTTCAGCATTGGAGATGCCACCAACGCCAACTATGGGCCATTCACCGTTTGTCATCGAATAGATTTGATGAATCATAGCCGTCGAACGGGCCGTGAGTGGTGAGCCACTCATGCCACCGGTTTGTGAAAACACAGTTTCTTCATTTGGTGGATAGTGCCCCGGGCGCTCGATTGTTGTATTTGTTGCTACAATCCCATCGCAACCTGCAGCACGTGCAGTTTGGACAACTGCCTTCAATTGAACATCAGTGAGGTCCGGCGCAATTTTGACCAAAAGAGGCTTTACTTTCGTCCCACACAGTTGAGCATGTTGCTGGTTGACGATTTGGCAGGCCTTGACGATCGACTCAAGTGCATTATCATGCTGCAATTCACGAAGATTCGGAGTATTGGGGGAAGAGACATTGATGACAAAAACATCGCAATAATCCCACAAACGACCCATTGAAACCGCATAATCCGATGGAGCATCCGCCAAATCGGTTCGTTTTGACTTACCAAGATTCGCCCACAAAGGGACACTTGGTGGGCCAAACTTCGAGAAGTGCTGCTCGAGGGTTGAGGCCACTTTCATGGAGCCTGGGTTGTTGAAGCCCATACGGTTGACAAGAGCTCTAGAAGAGGTGGCACGAAACATTCGAGGCTTCGGGTTGCCATCCTGCTCATGCTCTGTCACACCGCCTATTTCGATGAACGATAGGCCGACCGCATCCCATCCCCGGAGGGCTTCTGCACGTTTGTCAAGGCCGGCCGCATTGCCGAACGGGTGTTTGTAGAGATATCCGAAGCATTCGACGGGAATTTCTTTACGAGGGCGATAAAGAAGAGACAGGAGTGGTCGTGTGATGAAATTTGAAGACATAAGACGGAGCATTTTCAAGGCTCGAGAATGGGATTTCTCGGAATCTTGGAAACGCAACATCGGTCGGACAAAGATACGATACCCGATGCCCATGATGTGGTGGTTGAATCGGTATCCTTCAAGACTTCCGCCTCTTCGGGTTGCATGTGCGGATAGACAACCCCCTATGGCCAGTGGTCAGGGAGACCTCAAGACTGATCCTGAGGGGTGAGCAACTCGTGATTCATTTACCCGAGCGCCACTTGGAGGCTTTGAGGCAATTGATTTTGGAAATGAGTGACTATCAGCCTGCCAAAATCGATTATCCAGAATACACCTCTTCGGAATTGAATGAAATCAACGTTTATCAAATGCGGAGTGATTCAAACGAGTTCGAGCATTTGGCTCATGTCAGCCTCAATGAACCGAAATTAACGGTTCGATGGGTGAAGATGGATGTTGACGAAGGATGGAAACACATTCTTGAATCATGCAAAGATTTGCACGAAGCAGGTTATCCGGGCTGCATTGGATGTGGCGGGCCAAATTCTGAACTGCCCTGGGATGAACCCAAAAACAGACTCCGACTTACTCTCTAAAACGCATCAAAAATCATGTTTTCTTGAAGCAGATACCAAAGTATCTGTGTCCATTGTCTGCAAATGAGAGAGTTCAAGTAGCCTCGTCGTTCGCATGTAGAACCATGAGTGTTGTCATCATTGCCGAGAAACCGAGTGTTGCAAACGACATCGCTAAGGTTCTTGGAGCCGCTTCCAAAAAGGATACGCACTGGGAAGGTAAAGACATCGTCGTCACTTGGGCGATAGGTCATTTACTGCAATTGAAGTATATGGATGACTACGATGAAGCATTCAAAGACTGGCGTAAAACCATCGACCGACTCCCCTACATCCCCGAGAAATTTGAGTACAAGCCGATAGGTGGAAGAGGAAAAAAACAATTGTCTGCAATCAACAAACTCATCAAATCAAAGGAAGTCACTGAAATTGTGAATGCATGTGACGCTGCTCGTGAAGGTGAACTCATCTTTAGAACGATTGTCCAGCATTCGAAGTCCAAGACAAAAACCTCGAGAATGTGGCTTCAATCCATGACAAAAGATTCGATACAACAGGCATGGGATGCTCGGGTTGATGGAGATGAATACAGTGACCTTCGCGATGCTGCATACTCTCGTTCTGAAGCGGACTGGATCATCGGCATGAACGGTTCACGAGTAGCGAATTCATTTCTCCCTCGTAAGAAAAATGAACGTGTTGCAATATCATTGGGCCGTGTTCAAACCGCAACACTCGCAATGATTGTAGAGCATGAATTGAATGTTCTTGGACACATACCACTCCCGTACTGGCAACTCGAAGCAGTGTTCAAGTCAGGTGATGCAAAATGGACAGGACGTTGGGAAAGGCAAAACCATGTTGACGACCCTGAACAACCAGACTACAAACCTCACCGCATTGTCGAACAAGACGAACATGACAGACTTCTCAAGATGCTCAAATCAGGAAAATCTGCCTCAGTTCGCCAAACCCAAAGAGATGCTAAGGAAAAACCACCGCTCAATTTTGATTTGACTACGCTCCAGCGAGAAGCAAACAGTTCGTTTAGTTGGTCTGCAAAAAGAACACTTGGTGTTGCTCAAGATTTGTATGACTCTCACAAATTGACGACGTATCCTCGTACCGACTCCAGACATCTCCCAGAGGACATGCATGAAGAAATTGCCAAAACTGTACGGCAACTTGGCGCACAAGATGAATACAATGCGCATTCAAAGCGTATCGTCGATGAAGGTATGAAAAACGCAGGTCGTAACTTCGACAACAGCAAAGTGAGTGATCACTTCGCCATTATACCTACTGGAAAGATTCCTGATTCCAATTTGAGTGCTGACCACAAGCGACTGTACGACCTCATCGTACGTACTTTCCTCGCATCATGGCATCCAGAAGCGGTTTGGGATGTTCAAAAGCGCACTGCGACGCTCGAGGGTGAACAATTCTCGAAAGAAGCACGCCAAATCAAAACACCAGGATGGCGTGCAGTTCGTCCGAAAAAGCAAGCACTTCCCGAAGAGTGGAATGTGCTGCCTTCCAATCCTTGTGAAGGAGATATCGTCTCCTACGAATTTGCTGAAGAGAAATCGAAGCCTAAAGGACGGTTGAAGGAAGCAGGTTTGCTTCGTTTGATGGAGCATGCAGGAAAACAAGTCGATGATGAAGCACTTGCAGATGCGATGAAGGATAAAGGACTTGGAACACCCGCTACTCGGGCTGACACGATTGAAAAACTCGTGGACAGAGGATACATTCAACGCTCCCGTGCGGGAAACATCAGTGCCACTGCCCATGGAATCCGAATAATTGATGTCCTCCGCAAAATACCAGTCGAATGGATAACATCGCCAGAAATGACCGGTGAAATGGAATCTTCCTTACTTCGTGTTCAGCGCGGTGATGAGCCACGAGAGAACTACATGAATGCCGTCATCGAACAAACTCGCGTCATGGTTGAACGAATCAAAAATCACGACCGATCTGAATTGTATCAAAACGAACCATCAATTGGCGCCTGTACCGTTTGTTCAGGGAAAATTATTGAAACCACGCTCAACTATCAATGCGAAAAGAACGAAGGTCGAGACAAGGGTTGCTCGTTTGTTTTCTGGAAGGATACATCTGGTCGATGGTTCGACCAAACAACAGCAAAACGATTGCTTGAAAACCGACAGATCGATGACCTTCACGGCTTCTTTAACCGCTCTGGAGAACCATACATTGCCACAGTCAAAATCAGTGACGAAGGAAAAGTTGAGTTTATCGGTGGCGGAGAGGCATCATCGAGTGCAACTGATGAGGAAGTTTGTGCTTGCCCACTGTGCGACCATGGAACAGTTCGGATTGGACAGACAATGTATGCCTGCGACCACGATGAATGCAAATTCCGCGGCGTATCCAAAGAGATGTGCAAACGCCCAATCAGTCCTGAAGAAGCAAAATACATACTGGAAAACGGGAAGTCAGAATTGCTCGAAGATTTCATTTCCAAGCGTGGACGGCCGTTCAAGGCGTTCTTGGTGTTGGACAACACTCGTATTAAGTTTGAATTCCCACCGCGAGAAGCTGCTGCGGATGCGAAACGTTTCCCAGTCGTTGAAGGGGTCGTCGGTGTTTGCCCAACACACAAAGTCAACATTGTGGAAACCGAGACACACTATCAGCCTGAGGCTGGCTCAAGCGGGTGCTCAATTCAAATTCTAAGGGAAGTTTCCAAGCGTGAAATCACCCGAGAAGAAGCGAAACTCATGGTTGAAAAACGTGAAATCGGACCTTTCGATGATTTCTTGTCAAAGAAAACCGGAAAACCGTTTTCATCTAAACTGTACTTGAAGAAAAACGAGAGTATCGGTTACA
>JAQXFL010000141.1 GCA_029250345.1 Candidatus Poseidoniaceae archaeon | reverse complement strand
CTTGCAGACTTGAGAGACTTGATCTCCACAATTAGAACTCGCTCTGAATCTCGCAAAGAAACCTTACTGCAAAAAATAAATCGGATTCTAGGATTCGAAATAGGTGTTGAGGCTTTGCGTAAGTCAAGAGCCTCTGCTAAGTTCAAGAGGACCGCCGATAGCATTTCTAAAGGATTATCTAAGGTCGAAGCAGAACCTGCACCTGCTGTTCAGCGAGCGGCAGGAACCAAAGCACTGTCAAGTCCTGCGGTTCGTCAACGTGCACGACAAGCCAACATCGACCTCAACCTCGTTGCTGGCTCTGGACCTGCCGGCCGAATCAGTCATGCTGACCTCGATGCACACATCGCAGGCGGAGCAAACGGCGCAAGCCGTGCTCGACCAATGGGTGCATCAGCACGGGTCGAGAAGAACGGAACTGAAGACATCAAAGTCATTGGATTGCGACGAAAGATTGCAGAAGGCATGGTTTCATCCTACTCGACCATTCCTCACTTTTCTTACTTTGAAGAGGTCGATGTCACCGCTCTCGAAGAACTGCGACAACACCTCAACGCAACTCGCCCCGAAGGTGCTCCAAAACTCACTTACTTACCATTCATCATGCAGGCTTTGGTTAAGGCACTCGATGAACGACCGGAATGCAACGCCCTTTACGATGACGATTCCAATGTAGTTACACGGCACGAAGCAATTAACCTCGGTATTGCAACCCAAACTGATCGTGGATTGTTTGTCCCAGTCGTCAAGCACGTCGAAGCAATGGATATCTGGCAGGCTGCTACTGAGATGACCCGTGTCACCAGCGCAACTCGCGATGGAAAAGCAACTGCTGATGACTTGTCAGGCTCGACATTCACAATCACAAGCCTCGGAAGGCTTGGTGGATTAGGCGCCACACCAATCATCAACAAACCAGAAGTCGGAATACTTGGTGTCCACAATGCAAAAGACCGTGCTGTCGTGAAAGACGGAAACATTGTCATTCGCAGAATCATGAACCTCTCGTCCTCCTGGGACCATCGAGTTGTTGATGGTCACGACGGTGCAAGTTTGGTTCAACTGATCAAGTCCTATCTCGAACATCCAGCGACCATCTTCATGTGAGGTGCTTTGTATGCAAACGAAAAAATGTCAAGTTCTCGTTATCGGAGCCGGCCCCGGAGGTTACGTTGCAGCAATTCGTGCTGGACAACTTGGCCTCTCTACCATCATCGTCGAAGGAGAAAAAGCCGGAGGCACATGCCTCATTCGCGGATGTATACCTTCCAAAGCACTCATTCACGCTGCTCACAAGTTCCACAGTCTTTCCAAGCATGCTTCCAACGATGGACACATGGGCATCTCGATACCCGGGCCTGCTGAACTCAACATGGCAAACTTAGTCGGCTGGAAAGAAGGAATTGTTACGCGTCTCAACAAAGGCGTTGAACACCTCCTGAAAAATGCCGGTGCAGAACTCATCACTGGATGGGCAGAGTTCCAAGATGCGAAGACCGTCAAAGTTGGAGAAGGAAAGGATGCGACAATTATTCAAGCGGAGCATGTCATTTTAGCGAATGGCTCCGTTCCGATAGAACTCCCATTTATGCCGTATTCCGAAGATGTCATCTCTTCCCGTGAAGCGCTTTCACTTGAGGAGCTGCCGCAACACGTGGCAATTGTTGGTGGAGGGTACATTGGCCTGGAACTCGGAATCACCTTCCGAATGCTCGGCTCAGAAGTAACCGTCGTCGAAGCAATGGACAGCGTCCTACCAATTTTCGACAAAGAACTGCGTCGACCATTGGAGATTGCCATCAAGAAGCAAAAAATCAAGACCCACCTCGGCGTTTTTGCCAAGGGTGTTGAATCAACCAAAGACGGACGTTGCCAACTCAACTTCATTGACAAGAACGAGAAGGATGAGAAGAAAATGCAGAATGTTATCGTCGACAAAGTCCTTGTCACTGTTGGACGCAAACCGAATTCAGCAGCACTTGCCCCAACCGGTGTAGCACTGGATGAACGTGGATTTGTCAAGGTCAACGACCGATGTGAAACCAACATGCGTGGAGTCTACGCCATTGGTGATGTCTGCAACTCCGGCGAAATGCTTGCACACGTTGCATCCTTCCAAGGGGAAATGGTCGCTGAAATTATCGCAGGTCACAAGCGTGCTTACGACCCAGTTGCCGTTCCTGCAATCGTCTTTACCGAACCCGAGATTGTCTCAGTTGGACTTTCGCCTGAAGAAGCAAAAGCTGCAGGCCACCCAGTTATCACTGGAAAGTTTCCGCTCGGTGCAAACGGACGCGCCCTCACTCAAGAAGCAGAGAAAACAGCCGGTTTCATCCGTGTCTGCGCTCGTGAAGATGATCATCGAATCCTTGGCATCCAAGGTGTAGGAACTCACATCAGTGAATTGGTCGGTGAATGGACGCTTGCTCTTGAAATGGGAGCGTTACTGGAAGACATCGCCGGAACGATTCATGCTCACCCAACCATGACTGAAATGACGCATGAAGGCGTTCTTGCAACACTCGGTCATGCGATTCACTCCGCTTGAAGTGAAAGGTGCCTACGAGCAAGGAAAAGAAGCGTGAGACTAAACAACGCACTCAGGGCCTTACCCGTAGGGCTTGAAACCCCCGAGTAAGTTCTTACTTGTTCGAGACTGTATAAACTTCAACCAAGTTGAATCACGAGCCGCAACTTAGACAGTCATCTGGAGTGTCGAGTGAGCAAGCAATTGCTTCGAGACTCGAAATGTCTTCTGCACGTCCAGCCAATCCACCAACCGTTTGGTCGTCGGACTTCTTAGCTTCAACAGTAAACTGAATTGCGTCTGCAGCAGCCTTTGTTCGGAGGTAGTACATTCCGGTCTTCAGGCCTTGCTTCCAGCCGTAAAAGTGCATTGAGGTGACCTTTGCCGGATTTGCATCCACCATGTGGATGTTGAGTGATTGGCTTTGATCGACGTATGCTCCACGGTCGGCTGACATGTCAAGAACGTGACGTTGCTTGATTTCCCAAGTGGTCTTGTACAACTCTTTGACTGAATCTGGGATTCCAGAGATGTTTTGAATCGAGCCCTTATGACGAAGGATTTCATCTTTCATTTCAAGTCCCCAAAGGCCAAGTTCGATGAGATCACGAACCAAGTGCTTGTTGAGAACGATGAATTCACCAGAAAGTGTTCGACGGACATAGAGGTTGGAAGTGAAGGCTTCGAAACATTCGTTGTTACCAAGGATCTGAGAGGTGGAAGCAGTCGGCATTGGTGCTACAAGAAGTGAATTACGCATTCCCTTTTCGACGATTTCAGCCTTCAAAGAAGTCCAGTCCCAGCGACCGCTGTGGTCGTTCATTCCCCAAAGGTCGAATTGGAGTTCGCCTCGGCTGGCAGGTGAGCCAGCGAAAGTCGAATATGGTCCTTCAGCAATTGCTGCGTCCTTCGAAGCGGTACAAGCTGCAAAGTAAATCGTTTCAAAAATTTCTTTGTTGAGTTGTCGAGCCTCGGCGCTTTCAAAGGGCAACTTGAGAAGAGCGAACGTATCTGCAAGTCCTTGGACACCAAGACCGATTGGTCGGTGGCGCATGTTGGAGTTGCGAGCCTCTTCAACAGGGTAGTAGTTAACATCGATAACACGGTTCAAGTTTCCAGTTGCGTGGTAGGTCACGTCGTAAAGCAGTTGATGGTTGAAGGTTTGATTTTCAAGATCAACATACTTGTTGAGAGCGATCGATGCAAGGTTACAAACAGCGACTTCATCTTTCGCAGTGTATTCCATAATCTCTGTGCAAAGGTTCGAGGAACGAATTGTTCCAAGGTTCTTTTGATTCGATTTCTTGTTTGCTGCGTCTTTGTACAACATGTAAGGTGTGCCTGTTTCGATTTGAGATTCAACGAGTTTGTCCCAGACAACACGTGCGGGGAGAGTTTCTCGAGCCAATCCTTGAGCTTCATAGGATTCAAAGAGTTCTCTGAAATCTTCTCCATAGGAGTCTTGAAGGCCAGGGCATTCATTCGGACAGAAGAAGGACCAGTCAGCATTTTGCTCGACACGTTCCATGAACAAGTCAGGTGTCCAAAGGGCGTAGAAGAGATCACGTGCACGGAGTTCTTCCTTACCGTGGTTCTTCCTCAAGTCAAGGAAAGCAAGGATATCTGGGTGCCAGGGTTCGAGATAGATTGCGATTGAACCCTTACGCTTGCCGCCGCCTTGGTCAACGTAGCGCGCTGTGTCGTTGAATACACGAAGCATAGGTACGATTCCATTGCTCTGTCCATTGGTTCCCTTGATGTACGAACCCTTCGAACGGATGTGGTGAATCGACAATCCAATGCCACCAGCAGATTTTGAAATCAGTGCACATTGCTTGAGCGTATCATAGATTCCGTCGAGAGAATCATCTTGCATGGTCAGTAGGAAACACGAAGACATTTGTGGAGTTGGTGTTCCAGAGTTGAAAAGAGTCGGAGTTGCATGGGTAAAGTAACCTTGGCTCATCAAGTCATAAGTTTCCAGTGCTTTAGCAATGTTGTGATGATGAATTCCAACTGCGACTCTCAAGAGCATATGCTGAGGGCGTTCAGCAATCTCTCCATTCAATCGCAAAAGGTAGGAGCGCTCCAAGGTCTTGAAACCGAAGTAATCGTAGTTGTGATCACGCTTGTAGTCAATGTGGTTGTTGAGTACTTCTGCATTCTCCATGATGATGGCAAAAACTTCCTCTGAGATGAGAGGTGCATGCTTACCAGATTCAGGGTCGATGTATTCTCGCAGGTCTGTGATGACATCAGTGAAAGTTGATTTCGTCGAGCGATGGAGGTCGTCGACGCAAATTCGAGCCGCAAGTCGGCTGTAGTCTGGATGCTGGGACGCAAGGGAGGCGGCAGTCTCAGCAGCGAGTTGATCGAGTTCACGGGTGGTGACTCCATCATACAGTCCTTCAATTGTCAACTTCGTAACATGACCAGGGTCAATCCAGTTTGGATCAAGACCATACGTGAGTGTCTTCAATTTATCATGTATGGCGTCAAACCGCACATCTTCTCGTTCTCCTTTTCTGTTTACAACTTGCATTGTCATTTTTCGTCCTCCATGTGTTCTCAGTGAATTCGCAGTAAGTTCCTATAATTGAATACGGTTCAAAAGTCTTCGTCTACAGAGAAGCGCTGTTGAACGCTTCCAAGTGTTGAATTGTCCATGACACCAGCCTTTTGGTATTCGGCGACTCGCTTCTCGAAGAAATTGGTTTTTCCTTGCATCGAGATCATTTCCATCCAAGGGAATGGATTCCCAACATTGTAGAGTTTCGTTGCGCCAAGAGCAACGAGCAATCGGTCAGCCACGAATTGGATGTATTGCTTCATCAAATCAGAGTTCATTCCAATGAGAGAAACAGGAAGTGCGTTGGTAACGAATTCGATTTCGATTTCCACAGCTTCAGCGATAATGCTTCGAATAACGTTTTCACCAGCACCCTTCAGCAACTTGTTGTGCAACAAGCAAGCGAAATCACAGTGCAAACCTTCATCACGGGAAATGAGTTCATTTGAGAAGGTCAGTCCTGGCATGAGTCCACGCTTCTTGAGCCAAAAGATTGCACAGAACGAACCGGAAAAGAAAATTCCTTCGATAGCTGCAAATGCAACCAGTCGCTCAGCAAATGAACCTCGCTTACGGGAAAGCCAGCGCATTGCCCATTCGCCCTTCTTCTTGACAGAAGGCACGGTTTCAAGTGCCTTGAACAAGTGATCCTTTTCGTTCTCATCGGTAATGTAGGTGTCAATGAGAAGAGAGTAAGTCTCTGCGTGGATGTTCTCCATCATGATTTGGAATCCATAGAAGGCTCGGGCTTCTGGCCAGCAAACCTCGTTCGAGAAGTTCATCACGAGATTCTCGTTAACGATACCATCACTCGCAGCAAAGAAGGCGAGAATGTGCTTCAAAAAATGCTTTTCATTCTCATTCAGTTCTTTCCAGTCCTTCAAGTCCTCAGCGAGGTCGATTTCTTCAGCCGTCCAAAATGAAGCTTGTTCCATTTTGTACATTTCCCATATATCAGAATGCTGAATTGGGAACAGCACGAAACGATCCAAGTTCTCTTGGAGCATTGGCTCAATATGTTCTTGTGAAAGATCCAATTCAAATCCATCATTTTGGCTCGATTTATTACCGTGTTCTATGACCATGACTCATCCCCCTCGTTTCTTTCACGCGCTGGAATTTATTTGCCCTCCGAGGAAGTGTATAATGTTCTCCCCCAAATCGCGATGCGAGATGCCGTTTTCGCGAGCGTTTCACCATTGCTAAAAAGTGGCTCAGTTGTCTGTTAATCGAATGTTTTAGCCATAGACTATAAAGGCCGGTTTTTGAATGTAGAAACTACACTGGACGAAGGTGTGTTTCCACTCCAACTCCGCTCCAAACATCGACCCACATTTCCAAACTCAAACCTCCTCACCAACAGAGAGATCTTGAGCAGCCCAATTCGCATAGAGTTCTGATGTTTCCGCTGTCAAGTAAACGAGTTGTGGAACATCGTATGGATGATGGAGTTTCAAAGCGTCCAAAAGTCGCGCCTTCAAAGATAACGTGGACTTAATCTCGAGTTTCCACTCTTTTGAAGAAGTCACTTGGCCTTCCCACCTATAAACAGAGCGTACAGGCGAATATTCGACACAAGCTGCGCCAGATTCAAGAAGAAGTTGTGCAAAAGACCCCACCCTGAACTCCTCCCATTCAGAGGGAAGAGTGGTGAGGACAATCAGCAGTTGTTCGGACATAAACAGAGATGAGGACGAGAGGTCCTCAATACTTGTTATGCTCATTCAACTTTGCTGACACTTACGGCGTTCGGTCCTTTTGGACCTTCACCGACTTCGAAGTTGACGGTGTCACCGTCTTGGATTTCTCCTTCTACTTCGGAGATGTGAACGAAGAGGTCGTCTCCGCCCTCTCGTTCAATGAATCCGTATCCTTTTGTTTGGTTAAACCACTTTACTGTACCTTGTGCCACGGGTTGTGCTTCAACAAGTGGTATATTATGTTGAGTGACAATACCCCCGCCTAAACCTTGTTTCTGCTGAGTTGGGATTTGAACGGCGAGGCATCAAAGACGATGTATTGATAGTTCGACAACTGCAGCACTGCATGTGTCTCGATACGATGGTAGATTAGGCATGGTCGATTTCAAACCTCATTTTGAAAAAATGTGCACAGGCTTGTTTCCGGATGACGACGGTAATTGGAAACTTCATGACGTCATCCCGAGTGAGGGAGTCTACTGGCTTGAAGTCACATGCAGCTCGTTCAATCGCCCAGAAGAACCCGTACGAATTGCGACCAGTGGATTTTCAAGCCAGGATGTCATCGCTTGTTGTCAGAAACAAAACGGCGTCTGGAGTGTGTTCTTCCATGGAAACGGGTGGGAAAAAGTACCCTCCATTGCCAACATGCTCAATCCAACCTTACCTTACGATCCGAACCTCATATCTACGGTGCACCGCAGTAGAAGTAAAACATATACTCCACAAGAAATATATGAGTTCTATGGCTCTACTCAAGAAGAGATTCGAGACGAGTTTGGCGAACCAAACCAAATTTGGAACCATTCAGGCAAGTTGTGTTGGACGTATTTCGCCCTCTGCAAAATGGAAGGACAAAAAGTTGCGTCACACAGCATATTTTGCTTCAATTCACACGGCACTGGCAGTGGATTTGACTATGATTACGTTATGATGCCGTCGAAATGGGATATATTTTGGCATGAATACCCTCACAAGTGAAGATATACTTGGGAGAATCGAATTGCAGAGGAAACGAGGTATGAAGCGAATACTTCGACAATGGGCAAGCAGCCAAAAGACGAAAGGTGAAGTCGATTCTAAAAACGGAACAAGATTCATTTAACCCGTAATCATAACAGACACATGGCCGTTGAAGCACTGCTACCGATTGAACATGTTGTCGATGCCGTTGGAGAGTTTATGGATGCTGAAGAGAATCGGTGGTGGGTTCGGCCACTAAAAGCACTCATCTATATCGCAGTATTTTCCATTGTGCCAGCATACTTTTACTTCGTATGAGCCGTTATTGGGTGGGGAATGAAAGTTCTGACTCCTTTGGAAGTGCTGATTTGAATTGAACGATTCGAGAGACCCATAAAAGTAGTAGCAGGAATCCGAGAACAAAATTGTATGAAACCAATTCACTGCTAAGCCACAAACCGAGATAGAACACCGAAATGGCTCCTGCCAATCCGGATTGAAGGAAAGGAGCATACTTCAATCGGGGATCGATGAAACCGTAGACATAGTAACCCTTCCAAAACGCTGCAAATGGATATGCGAATGCCGCATAAACTACGCCAAGTAACAGTCCGAAAAGAGCAAACTCCGGTTGGAGCTGAGGTTGGGCGACAAGGATTTCAACGGCGAGGAAAATTGCAGCAAAGTTGTGCATGATTTGGTTGTGGAACAGAAATTGGTGATCGTGATTGCGCCGTTGTTGAACCTCACCAGGTAAAATCACCAAGCGTACAATGGTCGATGTGAGGAAGGCTGCACCAATCGCTGTCGAAAACAAAGCCACCTGGAATGCCTCAACCCATTGCGGCAAGTCTTGTTCGACGAGTACAAAGTAGGTTGCGATGGCTGCAACAAGAAAGTATGCAAAGTTCGAAAGAAGCGTCCAACTGCTGAATGTGACGAACTTCTCAAACTTCACAGGGTGCGTCAACCGTTCTTTACGCGTCTCATGGTCGATGATAATCATGGTTCCTGTCTCCATCCGATACATGAAAACAAGAGCACTTGCACCAACCACAAGACAGAGCAACCTCCAAATGAAAACCAAAACAAGTGGGAACGTCGAAGAATGGAAGGACGAGAACGACTCAAGTAACAAGTCGTTCATTTCCCACTGAAAAAAGAAGTACAAAGTCAACCCTGCAATGAAAGCCAATGTGAAAAGGCTTTGAGCCGTTGAGTCCTTCTCGCCGTAGCCCAGAAGGTCAACCATGAAGAATGCCGCAAGTCGGTTACTTGAAAACTCTTTGACAGCATGTATGAGATACTCAGGTGAAATTCATTACAGTGGGAACAAATACTTGCCCTTCAAATGGGAATCAGACAAAGATTACTGCTCACCGCGCATAATATTACCAACTTGGATAAAGTTATTATTGGAGGGGTACAAGGCAACAACATGAACCGCCGTACTGCTCAAAACCAGCGTAAAGTTCGAATGCCATCCATTATCCGCCGACGACCAAAGAAGGAAACCGTCGAAAAACCGGTCGCCGAGACCACTGACGCTTCTTGCCAAACCACTGGCTGCGGCTGTGGAAACTGAACGAAGGTTCTGAAACAACCTCACTTCACGTGAGAAAGTTGCTCGATAAAGAAATCTCGGGCACGCACCATTGAGTCTGCACGCGCTGCGGGATTCCCCTCAACATGCGCACCCCTGTTGCGTAAGATTCGTATGACCCATCTACGGTGCCAGCGTTCATTCAACGGCCACCGTATGCCGAGGAAAAGATTTCCAGACATGTGGCCGTTCTTATCGATGCGAGCAGTACGCTTGTTCAAGTGAACAGCCTTTGGGAGCAGTTCGTATTCCATCTCACTGTCGAAAGAATGGTGAGCATCAGAATAGGTGTGCAAGTTCGCATTCGGAAGTTGAGGCATGAGGCTCTCCACGAAATGAAGTGGTGTCCAGTCGTCTGCTTCACCGTGAAGAATCAAAATCGGTGAATTGGACCATCTTTGGATCTCAGGTCGCAGATGAGCTGCGGGATAAAAGGGCAAATGGGCATCAAAGGGTTCACCCAAAACATCGCAAATTGGTAACCAAGACGAATACAAAGCCACGGTACCTCCAAGACTCCAACCCGTAATTCCAATCTTGCCAATTCGGGAATCTTGTCGGAGTAACGAGCGGGTGCGAAAAGCGTCAACGAGCATCATCGCATGCGTCACAGTGAGTTGGTCATCAACCGTAGAATCAACCGAACGGGAAGTAAACGAATGAACCTTGCAAACTGCAAGCCCTTCAGCAAGCCAACCGTTGATGTGATCCTGGTGATGAGAACCCCAGCCCATGCTCCCATGAAGCGCAATCACACACCCGAACGGACCTTCTCCTTCGGGAAGATGCAATTCCGCATCTACCGTGGTCTCCGGAGTTTTTTCCAAACCGGTGAGTATGTGATGTATCTCAAACGGAGAATGTGAATGTACAGTCAATTGTTCGCCCATGAGAGTGCTAATCCGTGTGGCTCTTCAAATGTGCTCGTGTATATTCTGATAAAACACAACAATGGATTTTCCAATTCCAACACATTCGACAAGATTATGATTTCTTATTGAATCGTGGAATAAGAGCAGGAGTTTCATCCCTGTATTTTTGATATTCGTGATGATCTCCCCACTTTTCCAATGCTCGACGGTCGAGTATGGGGATTCCGCTGACTTTGGTTAACAGTAAATAAATGAATACGGGCGAAATCCAAGCAACTTTTTCTAGACCTGTAAAGCTAGATATTCCAAAGAAGGCGATTCCGGTCCATAGTAGGATTTCCCCCAAGTAGTTCGGGTGCCGAGAGTAGGCCCACAAACCACTGTCAATCCATTTGCCCTGATTCTTCGATTCGTTGTTGAACCTTGTTTTTTGGATATCTGCTACGGATTCAATGCCAAATCCGAGTATCCATATTGACAATCCCACACCGTCCCATATTCCTAATGCAGATGCTGAACCTGCTTGGCTGTTA
>JAQXFL010000122.1 GCA_029250345.1 Candidatus Poseidoniaceae archaeon | reverse complement strand
AAGAACCGTTGCGAAAATGGATGCTATAATCCCAAGCACGAGCATTGCGTTGCCGAGTGGAGTCGAATTCATTCCATCCATCCCAGAGGAATTGAGGGCGAAGCGACCAAGGGCGTGACCGTAATACGCATAGGCCAACGAATAGACAATACCTGAACAGTTCGAAACCATGTAGACGCGTAGGCTCACTGGAGTTGCCGACATCAAGTAATTGAGCCATTCATCTGGAATCAGTGGAGAGAGGCGAACCAGCACTGATATTTTCATTGCATCAACGGTCAATGCTGTCTCGATGTTGCGAAGACGTTGGTCGTTCATAATCGAACGTTGAATGCTCTCACGGAACAACCACCGTCCGAGCAAGAAGGCAATCAAGCCTCCAAGCAGTGAAGCAATAAAATTCGCCGCTGCAGCAATCCAAAATGGGAAAATCGCCCCAGCTGCCACCTTGATGAGAGGTGTTGGAAACAAAACAACCACTGCCAACGAGAGTGACAGCGTGAAAATGATAGGTCCGAGAGGACCCAAGTCTTCGAACCACAACAAGATATTTTGAGCATCTCGGAACAGAAGAATACTACAGATAGCGCAGAATGCAAGTACCAATAGACCAATCAAGGCCCTCCAGCGGTAGACCTTTGGTTGATTCGTTTTGAGTTCATCCAAATCCGATTTACGGTCGACGAGTCGAAGTTCACTCGGACGAGGAATGGGGTACTTCGTCATGTTCACTCCTCTTCTTCAGCGGGAGGAAGAGCATCCAAAACATCGGCCATCATTTGGGCTGCATCCTCGATTTGAGTCAATAAGGTGATGTCAGAAACCACTCCACGTTGGCCCAAGTTCCACATCAAATCGGAGACAACTTCCGAGGTTAGGCGAGTCAATTTCAACACCTCTGGGTCGATAGGGACCATCGTGCCAAAATCATGCAGAGCGACCAATTCAGGCTCTTCGTCAAGAATCGAGTCCATTTTGGATTCGACTTCATCCGCTAAATCCTGTGCTTGCGCCTCCAAGATCCCTTCCATGGAGGAGGAAAAACCCTGCTTCATTTGTTGGAGTTTGTTACCACCAAGAGAAGTACCACGCTTTGCTTGACTTGGTGATGATGGACCGATTGTTTGGTTTTGACCGGGTGCATTTGGAGCATTGAGTTCTCCATCTGCGCTTGCTTGCTCAACCAATTTATTGAGGGCCATCCGAAGCATTGACGACATGGCCGAAGAATCGAGTTCTGTACTTACTTCCATACCTTCTTCATCCATTTGGGAAAGAATTTCATCGATAAAGTTGGTATTTATTTTCTCAGGACCGACAAGACCTTTCAGCATCGGAAGAGCCCAACTGCTGTCGCCCATTGTCATTGAAACATCGAAACTACCGCCTCCAGCGGACGCCCTTTCAACATCTGCTGGTGGCGGAACGAATTGCTTGCGAGTGTGTTTGTTCAACTGCTGGATTAAAACATTCATATCAACAGGTTTTCGAATGACTTCAGAAACTCCAGATTGTGCTGCGCTCATCAGATATTCCTGTGAGACATTTCGACCGAGAATAACGATGCGGCACTTGAAAGCAAATTCTGGGTCACTCATTAAACGTTGAGAGGCATCAATAGCATCCCCGCTCTTCCATTCTCCGTCGAAAAGAACGACTTCCGGCATAATGGCAAGAGCAGTGCCCTCTGCCTGACGGAGGGTGGCTGCTCTGGTAATGTCAAATCCATTCCGCTCAAGGGTATTGGCAAGAAGAGAACGCCGTCCTTCATTTTCGTCAGCAACGATAACTTTGGCCATAATACCCCTCCCTTCGATTGCAGGGATGACTGTAGAGTATTGAACCTCACCCTTGCGGCAGGTGTTGAATGTTCGATTCAAGAGGAGAAATGCAAAGCCGGCTTAGCCCTGAACTATTTCCGATGGCGAAGAGGCTTGCCAAGCCATGATTCCACCTTCAAGATTGTACAAGAATTTAGCATCGTAACCGGACTGAATCAAGTACATAGCAGCCATTTGTGATCGCATACCGCTTCGGCAGAGTACAACCACATCTCGGTCCTGAGGAATTGAATCTAAAGCAGTCGTAACCGATTCATGATTGATTTGGAAGTCGGTTGACTCGACGCGAGCTTGGTGGTATTCTCCATCTGAGCGAACATCGAGAACAAACGGTGTCCAACCTTCCTTACGACGGTCGAGAAGTTGTTGCATTGAGATTGAGTTGAACATTGTGTCATTGGTAGAGGCTTCTCCTTCATCAACCTCACCTTGAATACCGACCCGCATACACCATTCATCATTGTCAAACATACGTTGACTCTCCGAGAGATCAACCACCGGTATTCGTTCAGGATTTGATGTGAATTGCAGCGTATCAAAGGTCATCGCCTGAGCATCGTACAACAGCAATCGACCGTTCAGCACTTCACCAAGACCGAGTACAAGCTTGATGACTTCGTTCGCTTGGAGTGAGCCAATCACTCCAGGAAGAACACCCAAAACGCCTCCTTCCGCGCAAGAGGGAATTGTTTGGGGAGGGGGGGCTTCTGAAAACAAATCACGGTAACACGGCCCACCGTGGGCATTAAACACGCTCACTTGACCCTCGAAACGATATATAGAACCGTATACCCAAGGAGTTTTCTTCAAAAAACAGACATCATCGATGAGGTAACGGGTTGGGAGATTGTCTGTTCCATCAACAACAACATCCCAGGTTTCTTGAAAAATTACATCCACATGCTCTGGAGCAAATTGAAGATCAAACGTGCTGATATTCAAATGAGGATTTAAGGCCAACAATCTCTTCTTGGCTGATTCTACTTTGGGTTCACCTACTTCCGCTGTAGAATGAATAACTTGTCTTTGAAGATTTGAAACATCGACCCGATCGTTGTCAACGATTCCAATGTGACCGATTCCTGCTGCTGCTAAATAGAGCAACACTGGACTTCCTAATCCTCCTGCACCGATGACCAAGACACGAGCCTCGGTCAGTTTTTGCTGTCCTTCAAGACCTACCTGAGGCAGAGATATATGACGAGCATAACGCTGTATATCAACATCCACGGTGAATCCCAAACCGTTCCAAGCACGGCCCAAACATAAACTCATTGAACGGTTCAATGCTGGTCTTCAAGCCATTTTTCGACATCCATTGCAGCTTGACATCCCATGCCAGCCGCAGTGATGGCCTGCTTGTAGCGTGTGTCAACGACGTCTCCAGCGGCAAATACGCCCTCAACCGAGGTCATAGTGTGCTTCTTGTGCAGAATATAACCCTCTTCATCAACTTCGACTTGTCCTCCAAGGAATCCTGTCATTGGCTTGTGTCCGATTGCGATAAACGCACCCGTCACGTTGATGGATTCAGTTGAACCGTCTCTTGGGTCTTCTAAGACTGCCCCAGTGAGCCCTTTGTCATCGGAAAGCCATTCCTTCACTTGCCGGAAGGTCTTGATTTCGATTTTCTCATGGTTTGCAGCACGGTCGTACATGATGGTAGATGCCTTGAAGACATCTCGTCGATGAACCAAGGTTACTTTGGAAGCGAACCGTGTAAGGAACGTAGCTTCTTCACATGCAGAATCTCCGCCACCGATGACCATCACTTCTTCATCCTTGAAGAAGGCACCATCGCAAGTTGCGCAAGTTGAGATTCCACGCCCTTTTTGCGCTTCTTCACCTGGAGCATTGAGCCATATTGACTCTGCACCTGTCGAGACAATGATGGCATTGGCGAGGAATGTCTCACCTTCGACGACAACCTTGAACGGCCGCTCAGAAACATCAACCGACTCAACGTTCTGATCTCGAACTTCAAGTCCGAAGCGTTCGGCTTGCTCTCGTAATTCCATCATCATTTCAGGACCACCTATGCCCTTCGGATAACCAGGGAAGTTCTCTATATCCGAAGTGAGCATCAACTGACCACCAGACAGATATCCTCCAAACATGAGAGGTTCAAGCATAGCCCGTGCAGCATAGAGGCCAGCTGTGTATCCTGATGGCCCGGAACCAATGATAATGACGTTGTGTACTTTTGACATGGGTAATTTCTCCTATGCACTCATACGAGGGGCCTCACCATTTGAACATTGACATGGTGCAATTTGAAATCAGTTCGGAATATTTGATTCAGTATTTGATTTCTTCATGCCCTTCAAGCGTTTGAAGAGCCAACGAGAGAAAACCATTGAGCACAGAAGGAAGCCGATTGAAACGGGTAACGGTGCCTCGGCGGATGTTGATAAGAAATAGGTCACAACAAGAATTCCTGCACCGTAAAAAGCCCTAAAAATAGAAAACAGGATAAAACCGCGTAACAAGGGATTCTTTTTCAGTCGCTCAAATGCAGAGTGTTGCATGGTTATTCCTCGCTTCATTCAAGCATTGAAGAAATTGCTGCCACTGCGGCTCGTGCATGCGGTTCAAGGCGCGGCTCGATATGCTCTGGCTCCGCACCTGGGCCGATGATTCCGAGTCCGACTGGCTTTTCATGAACGAGTTGGAGTTCGATTATGGTCTTGATAACAGCTTGGCCCATCGCCAAACCATGTTGCGTTTGACCACGTTCGATAATACCCAAACAAGCCACTCCATCAATCTCATCGTCAGCTAAGAGGCGATCGATTGCAAGGGGGACTTCCATGGCACCTGGTACCCAAACGACATCTACAATGTCGAGTCCGAGTTCACTGGATTCATCGCGTGCCCATTCCAACATACGTTCGATTTCCGATTTGTGGAAAGAACCACAGACAACAGCAATATTTGACATAGTATTAACTCCTTTTTTCTTCAAGTACTCGTTCTACGGTGGAGACAATCGTCTGCGTTGTTGAATCAATTTCTAAATTAACTGCATCGCCAACCAACTTGCTTCCAAGGGTTGTGAGTCGAAGCGTTTCTGGGATGATATGAATTGAAAAAGCGCCTTCGTGAACTGAGCCTATGGTAAGAGAGATTCCATCGATTGCGATGTAGCCTTTCTCCATGACGTATTTTCTTAAATCAGCAGGCACCAAGATTTGGAAATCCATGCCTTCACCGTTTTCTGCTCTTGAGTTCAGAAGTCCGGTTGCCATTATGTGACCCGAGAGGAGATGTCCACCAATTTCATCTCCAAACTTCAACGATCGTTCAATGTTCACAGATGAACCTGCCTCAAGTTGTCCAAGCGTCGTGCGTTCGAGTGTTTCAGGGATGACATCAAAATCAACACTCAAGCCTTCAATCCGGACTGCTGTTAGACAAGCACCGTCAACGGCCACACTTGCACCGATTGCTAAACGGTCGGTGTTGGGAATTTGGATGGTTAACGTGTGAACAGATTGCTTCTCTTCAACAGCAAGAACGGTTCCTGTCCCTTGTACAATGCCGGTAAACATCAGGCATCACGCTCCGATTGGTTTGAGCGCTGAAGGATTCGGGCGATGATTTTCCGAGTTCCATCCAAATCATCGCTTAAGCCTTCGACCCGTGTTACTTCGATGTGCTGGTAACCGAGTTCGTCAAGACGAGAGCGGATTCTGTCTTCTGCGTGTTCTTGATCGTATCCCAAAGCAATTACATCGGGTTTGACAACGGGTAAAATATCGAAAATTGGTACTTCGGGAGGGTTGCCAATAAGTGCTTCATCGACCGGCTTCAAGCCGTTAACCATCCTGCGACGAAGTTCTTGTCCAGTCACTGGCTCATGCTTCCTCATACGTACTGTATCGTCATGAGCGACGACAACCGTTAGATGGTCTCCGAGTGATTTGGCTTGTTCCATGTAGTGCAGATGACCAGCGTGCAACAGGTCAAAAACTCCGACTGCCATGACGCGCTTCATATGCTCACCTGTTGCTGTGAAAGTATTGTCACACATTGTTTTACCGGATAGAGATACACATTCATTCTGCATTCAATGCATCAATGAGTTGTGCCCCTTCGAGGAAAGGAATGTTTCTCTCGAGTGCCCATGCACGAGCGTCTTCGACTGAAAGGGCATTATCTCCATTTTCTTCAAGCATTTCTGCTCCGATAACCACTGGAGTCATTCCTGATAATCTCGCTAGCCCGACTGCTAATTCTGTGTGACCTTGACGGCGAGAGAGACCGCCTTCAGTTTCACGGCACACTGGGATGTGACCGGGGGTTCTGAATTCTTTACCAAGAGCCACTTGTGCTTCTTCTCCGTGAATTCCAGATTCCATAAGCTCGTTTGTGAGTTCAGCAAACCGTCGTGTTGTGAGTGAGCGGTCCACATCGGTAATTCCAGTGTATGTATCTCTGTGATTCAATGAAAGAGTAAACGCCGAGCGAGCATCATAACGTAGGTCATTGGTGACCAATTGGCGTAACACTGGGAATTGTTCGGTGAGCGCATCTTGGGTATGGAGATCTTGCAAGAAGGGTAGGGAAAACAATTCACCAACATCATGCCCAATTGCAAGGAAAAGTAAGCCGCCACAGTCTTGTCTTAACTGGCGCATGGTTGCAGGTTGAGCGCTCTGACCCGGGAACAACAAATCCGTTTCACCTTCGCGCTTTTCAGAGTCAAATAGACAAACTGGCATTCCGTTCCGGAAAGCGTCAACTGCGGCTTTAACATGCTCGTCCATAAACAGCCCTCGGCGGGAGGAGTTCATGAATGGTCGTATGTAACTGCTTAACGAAGACTGCGTAAAAAAGCCATTTTTTGCGGACAGCCAACGGAAAGGGATTATCATAGGAAGACACTTGGGTTGTTCCTGCGGGGACGTGAATTATGCCAATTAAACTCGGACCTGCAGGCGTTCCACTCTCGTGCAAAGGACGTACAATCGTCGAAGGAATGGATGATATTATTTCCCTCGGCCTAGAAACGATGGAAGTTCAAACCGTCCGTATGGTCGCTCCTCAACACTTTGAGCAATACTGGCAAGCCGGTGTTTTGGCTAACAAGACGGATTTTGAAATGAATATTCACGGACCTTACTACTCAGAATTACTTGGTAACCGTGTAGAGCGAGGACGTTCGATGACGAAAATTGAAACAACCTTGCAGGCGGCTCGTACCATCAACGCTCGCCACATCACACTCCACGCTGGTCACTACGGCGGCATGCATCCCGGCAGCGCTGCAAACGAGCAAGTTGCAAATGTGTTCGCAGGTATCGTCGACAGAGTTCACGAGATTTGGCATGATGATGAAGATGAATTCCCAGTGTTTCCGTGGATTAAAGACGGAACACCCTCAAAAATCGGTGTGGAAACATCCGGCCGTCAAGAACTCTGGGGGAGTCTCGAAGAGGTGCTCGAAGTCGTCAACCACGTCGAAGGCACCATCCCAGTTCTCAACATCGCTCACATTCACGCTCGAGGTCATGGAAAGATGAGAACATCTGAGGACTATGGCGAATTGTTTGATGAAGTTCGAGAAACAATAGGTACAAAGGAATTCTACTGTCACTTCTCCGGTGTAGAACATCGCTCTGGAAATGCTATGCATTACACGCAAATCAAGAAGTCCGATCTTAACTTTGAACCGCTTGCTGAATTCATCGTCGAAGATGGAGGATGGCTCGACATCACCCTGATTTCGGATTCACCACTCTTGGAACATGATGCAATGTACATGTTGCAAAACATCGAAAAGTCACGCCACCGCCAACTTGAGCGTAAAGCTCGAGAAGACCGCCGACGGGCACTGTCGGCGCAAACTGGTTCTACACCGGTTGCCTTGGCTGCTCGAGAACAACAGGCTGAGCCTGCGGAAGCAGAGAGCACAGTTGCAGAACCTGAAAAGGCAGAAGAGAAGAAGCCGGCAAAGAAAGCAGCTTCAAAGAAGGCTGCTAAGAAAGAGGATGAGAGTGTTTTCGACCTTGATGAAGAGGACGATGACGACCTTTTCTGATGCGGTGCTGAACGGTTTTAGCATCGAAAAACGCATCATGCGACCGAATTATAGTGGCAACTAACATAAGTGAAGTGAGCGGCGTAGAGACTGGTCTCTATGGCACATATTGCGATTTTAGGATTAGGAAATTGGGGAACAGCCATCGCTCGTATGTGGTTGGCAGATAACCATCATGTCAAAGGATGGACCATTGAGCAAGAAGTCTACGAATCCATTACGATGGATTCGGTCAACTCAAAATATCTACCCGAACATTCTCTCGATGGTTTGGAGGCGACCATGCACATAGAAGAAGCACTCGAAGGCGTTGAAATCGTCGTGCTTGCTGTTCCATCCTCAGTGATTTTGAAAGTCGTAGACCAAATCATTCCACACCTGCGGCCCGGTCATGTTTTGCTTGACTTAGCGAAAGGATTGGCACCAGGTAACACACTCATTTCCGAAGCCATTCAGGAGAAACTCAACGTCGCTGGGAAAAACAATACGTTGGCCGTTGTCACTGGTCCAACCATCGCTCCAGAAGCTGCCAGCGGAGTTATGACAACCGCACTCGTTGCCAGCGAAGACGTCTCAGTCGCTCAGCATCTTGCCACCACACTCACGACTCAAACATTCATTCTCCATCCGGCTGCTGACCCTGCTGGTGCAGAACTTTGGGGGGCGTTCAAAAACGTCGTCGCTCTTGCCTGTGGACTCGTCGATGGACTCAAAAAAGTAGGTTCACTTGGCGGTGACAACCTCAAAGCAGCCATTTTTATGGCTGGATTCAAAGAAGGATGTATCCTTCTTCCACAACTCGGAGCGCGTGCCGAAGTTGCTTTTGGACCGGCTGGACTTGGCGACCTTTACGTTACTGCGACCTCACCACATGGTCGAAATCGAACAATGGGTGAAAAACTTGGAACGGGCCTTACCGTCGAACAAGCCTTAGAAGAAATGCACATGGTCGCTGAAGGTGTTCGAGCGACTCGGATGTTTGCAGAACGTGCAGAAGACGATGGGATTGATACACCTTTTACCAAAGCACTCAGCACACTGCTGGACGGCTACATCGACGCTGAAGAATGCTGTCGAAGAATGGTCGCACTTGGTTGATGGATGCTTTTTCAAGCCGATTTTATGCGGTGCTGTTTTGAGGGTAGTCGCACTGCGATACTCATGGCCGAGGAATTAACAGAACTTGAAGCCCGAATCTTTGAGTGGATTCGACAATCCGATTTTGAAACGGTTGCTTGGTCGACTTCCAAAGCTGCGAAGTCGTTCAAAGTCAAAGAAGACGAAGTGTACGAAGCAGTCGCTGCTTTGACTCGTAAAGTCCCTGATAGAATTCAAGTCTTTTACAAAGAAGGTTCGTTGCACATTGCGGCAGAGTAATCAAGCAACATCGCCGGAATTACTCTTTTTCTTTCTCGCTTTAAGCAACATGTTCAACCACGTCGGTTTACGAACATCCCCTTCCTCATTGACAAAGGACCGGATGGCTAACGACAGCAAATCAATCAGTACAACGACAATAAAGATAAGAATCAACAGCGCGAAGACCTTGTCGTATTGGAGGAACTTCAGATACGTGTTGATGTAGTAGCCAATTCCTCCTGCACCAACGATTCCAATAACGGTCCCGTGACGAACATTGTACTCGAACATGAACATGATTTGACTGAGCAGATGGTTACTGTTCTCGGGTATGACAATGTTGAATACAATACTTGAACGACTCAAACCCATGGCTCGACCTGCTTCCAGCGGATCGTTTGCCATGCCTTCGAACACTTCATATTGCAATTTTCCAAGATACCCTACCGTGTAAAACGTCATGGCGAGAACGCCAGAAAGTGGACCGAATCCAATAACGATTACAAACAAAATAGCCCAAATCAAACTCGGTAAACTTCGAACGGCTGAGAGAAAGATTCGAACAGGGAGTGAGATGTACAGTGGCATCAAGTTTCGTGCAGCCAACGATGAAAGTGAAATTGCTCCGATAAAACCTAAAATGGTGGAAACAAAGGCAATTTTTAGCGTTTCCATCATTCCTAGATATCCGACGGAACAGAAGAATTCGATATCTTGTTCACACACCGGGTATGAGCGAGCTTCAAGAACGCTCCAATTGGGAGGCCACATACTCTCCTCAAAGAACACTACGAGGTTGGATAGGCCACCCTCAAGCCGACCCCAGTCGCCTTCAACAAGCCCGTCCAGCGTCTGCCAGGCAAGGAAGAAAAGGATGAAAATTATACCAAACAAGCGGTACTTCATTCCTCTTCCTCCTTCGATTGACTCGACGTCCATTCATCGATCGACATGTCAATGAATTGCCCGTCTTTAATCTCCCATATCCGGGTAGCAAATTCCTTCGCATTGTCTTCATGGTGTTCAACCATAATGACCGCAGTTCCGTTCTCGACCAATTCATGAACTGCACCAAGAACGATGTCGACGTTCGTTTGATCGAGTTCACCTAGGAATTCGTCAGCAAGCATGAGTTGTGGGCGTTGGGCCAGTGTTCGCGCTGTAGCAACTCTGCGTTGTTGCCCACCAGATAACCGCCGCACTGGTTCAGACGCCTTTTCTTCGATACCAAGGGTTCGAATGGCTTCTAGCGTTCTCTCCTTTCGATCTTTAAACATGGTCTTTGACCAACCCACGCTCAAGCGAGCTCCAAGTGAGACGTTGTGAGCAACGGTTGCGTGTCGAACAAGCCCCAACCGTTGTGGGATGTATCCAAGTCCACCACTTCGCTTGACACGAAGGTCAAAGTCTCCATCAAGTGGGCGAACGAGTCCTGCAATGGTTCGGATCAGCGTCGTCTTTCCGATCCCAGAAGGCCCTAGGATTGCGATGATCTCACCTTCATGAACATCAAGAGTAATCGGCTTCACCAGAGGCTGGTCGTATCCGATGACCAAGCTGTTCAGCGACAGG
>JAQXFL010000112.1 GCA_029250345.1 Candidatus Poseidoniaceae archaeon | reverse complement strand
GCAGACCTACCTCCGCCCGGCGAAGGAGGGATTCCGATGAGTGAACATCCAATGATTCAGTTGATGTGGAATGCATCCCCATCATTCCTTCGGTTGTGGCCGATGCTCCAAATGATGCTCCACCCAAACCTTGCCCAACCGGGTGCTGTCGACTGGAACGATGATGATGACGACGATGGATTCTTTTTCGATGAATTTCAGCGATGACTTCCGTTTTGAAACAAGGATTCATCCTACGATAGCGAATCATCAACCGCAATGCACACCCCTATCAGTGTCAGCCTGTACGCTTAGTCATGGCAGCGGGTGGACTTGACAGCGAAATCGCCCGCCTCAAGCATCGTGATGTTCGTAAAAGACGTCGAGCTATTCGAGTCTTATTCGACACCGACATCCCGAGGGCGTTGGAGGGTTTCGTACCACTGCTCAACGACAAGGACCCCTGGTTTCGTTCGAAATCTTTGGAGGCTCACAGAAAGTGGGCTCCAAAACAAGGCGTTGCGACATTGAAAGTACTCGCAGAGCATTCATGGCTAGAAGCACGAAGATGCGCAGCAAACTTGCTTGGAGAATTCCCAGAAGACACCACCGATATTGCCTTACTGCTCATTGAAGATGAAGATTTGACCTGTCAGAGGAAAGCTGCTGAAGCACTGCTCAAAGGCCGGGACGCCGAACTACACATCGAGCGATTCTTGAATCATGAGGACAGTGGTTTGCGGCGCTTAGCAATATTGTGCTCTGCAGCAACAGTTGAACATCGAGCCTCTGCGCTTTCTGATACCAACAACAGTGTACGCGAGGCAGCGTTGCACGCCACCGTCGAAAACGGTGAAACGCTCACTGAAGAAAGTATGAGTGACGCATTACGACGTGGAATCAAGGTCAATCCTTTGCTTTCCTCCGCTGTAAAGAATGCAGGTGATGTTTTGGTTCAAGTGACGAAAGACCTCTCGGGTTCGAACATGAATGATGTGGTCAAAGAACTTCGATTGCAATGCTCGTCTCTTGAAGACAAGCCGATACAAATCCTGCTAAAACATCAACGATACGCTGTACTTGGTCGCTGGTTACAAGGTAAGAAGTCAGAGGAATTCGACGCATTACGATGGACAATCATTCGCAACCAATCGGTGAGTTCGATTGAACGGGCAAGATTGCTCGAGCGGCTCATCGGTCGATGTGGAGAACCAGAAATCGCTCTTGAAAATCGTACTTTCCTCGAGGAATGTGAAGATGATTTGCTTCGTGTCACAGCAGAGAACCTTTCAACCGCCTCGACCGAACTTGGTCTATGAGCCGGCCAACATCGGGGATTCGATTCCTCATCGACGCTACTGAAGGTGAATCCCGACGCCTGCATGTAGGAATTGAAATTAAAGGGCCGTTCACCGGTACAAACCTCATTTTACACTTCCCTCGATGGGTACCAGGTTCGTACTTCCTTCGTGAACCGATACAACACATGACAGACTTCTCAGCAGAGGACCAAGACGGCAATGCCCTTGCATTCCATCGTAAAGATGTAGACGCAATGAAAATTAAAATCCCCACCAATACCGATACCGTTTCCATTGGATACCGTCTTCTGGCCACCGACTTATCCGTTCGGTCAAATCACCTTGACGACACTCACCTGCACATGATGCCACCCTTCACATGGTTCTTACCGACTGAAGGCATTGACTCAAAACGAATGGATATGGAGCATGTTGTTGAGTTGCATGCACCAAACGAATGGGAGCCTGCTACACAATACACTGGTACTGGCGAGAAAAAAGGCTCCGGTGAATTGACCGGAAACATTGGAATCACTCACCGGTTTACATCGCCAAACCGAGATGAATTACTCGATGCCATTATCGAATGCAATGCCAACCCATTGGACACATGGGTCGTGGATGGAAGAACACATCACCTCAAACTGTGGGACAGTGGAGGACATGATGTCGACCAAGGAATGCTCGACAGGTTCAAAGTGGATATGAATCGTATAATCAAGGAGCATCATGCCCTTTTCGGAACACCCCCATGGGATAATTATGTCACCGTCATTCAATTGACTGAAAGTATGCGCGGTGGATTAGAACATCTTAACTCACAAACCTCAATGCTACCACGCCAATGCCTCATGCCTGGTCACGAGGATGAATACCTCGACCTCGTTAGTTTGTTTAGTCACGAATATTTGCATCAGTGGAATGTAAAGAGACTTCGACCTCGTAATTTCCTTGATTATGACCTCCAACGTGAAGTTCACTCAGATCTTTTGTGGTGGTTTGAAGGAGGTACATCATGGATGGGAGATATGCTGTGTGTTCGCTCCGGTGCTTGGTCTGAAAAAGACTGGCGCAAGGATTTCTTGAGGAAGATGAAACGCCATACTGCTCGAAATGGCATGAACACTGAATCTCTAGCCGAATCGAGTCATGATGCTTGGATTCATTTGTATCGAGGTCATGCCTTCTCAAGGGAAACTCAAATCTCCTATTATCTTGAAGGCGAATTGGCCATTATGCAGTTGGATGCTGAATTACGCCGGCGTTCCAAAGGTGATTCAGGAGTATGCGATTTAATGGCCGAACTATGCCAAAGACATGCTCTTGAATGCGATGCAACTCAGCGGTTAGGCATTACATACAAAGACATTCGAAAGGCACTTACTTCAATGAAGGGCGGCCGCCAATTAGGCTCACTCCTTGACGCACTTATGCACGAACGAAAAGCTCCCGACATGGAGAGTACAATGGCCTATTTCGGGCTTCAACTGATTCCAGAAAAACCATTTGAAAACGGTGAAGAGAACCACGGATGGCTCGGCCTCAATCTTTCGGCAAAGGACGGCAGAGTCATCACCACCTCCCATCACACCGGCTCACCTGTACGGCACTGCGTGATGCCGGGCGATGAAATTGTTGCAGTGGACGGATTACGTACGTCATCGACGAACAAACTCAAGACCTCGCTCAAAGGGAAAGCCAATTCCGAAGTGACCCTCCTGATTTCTCACGAAGGTATCGTCAAAGAGCATACAGTGAAAGTCTCTGGAGCACCCCAACACGGCGTGAAACTGGAAGGCAAAGGTAACGCTCGCTGGCGTTCATACCTCGAAACTCGTCAATCCAACTGAGTTGGAGCGGGTTGGGCAAGTTCTTCCAATGAAACGTGGATTGGTGGAAGATGGTCTGCAATGGTGTGCCGACTTGTTTTTGGTGGGAACACCTCGTCAGAAAGGCACATATCGATGACCTGTTGCTTCGTGATTGTATCGATTGACGACGCTGGCCAAACATCAACTTCAATTCGTTCGTCCTCTAAATAATCAACACAAATCGCAGGGACTCGAGCCAGATTGAGAACGCCCGCTATCGAATAACGGTGATGCCCATCGAGAATCGACCCTGTTTTCTTATCGACGATGAGAGGTTTGGTGAAACCGCCCCACCGTTTTGTCATATCGAGAAGCTTGTCTCGGTTTCGTGGCTTGATTTCTTCATGAGGTTTGAGCCATTCATACGGCACCAGGTGAACTTCTTCATCATCCCACATTGAGCCTTTCGAACGGCTCTTCTGCGATAATGCTTTGTCTGCTGTGCGCCCCCATTCATCATAAAGGAGGGGTGTTATGCGGAACGAGGAATGGCCTGCACCTGCACTTGAAGCGGATTTGCCATCTCTTGAATGCCCCCCGCACGTGCTCAAATGGATTGACAATCTCCCCGGCGAGGTTCTTGAGATCGTATCAACAGTTGCTCGAAACGGCGGAGGTATTTGGGTTGTAGGTGGCGCAGTACGAGACGTCTGTCTGGGACTTGATGTACACGACATTGATTTTGCAGTATCTCTTGAACCTCAACAAATGATGGAACTTTTTCCAAACGCTATACCCACTGGAATAGAGTACGGCACCGTGAGTTTGCGAGGCATACAAGCACTGTATGAAGCAACTACCCTTCGTATCGAAAGCCACTACACCGACGGCCGCAGACCTGAACAAGTCAAATGGGGCACCTCCTTATCAGAAGATTTGGAGCGACGAGATTTCACAATCAATGCAATGGCGATTGATGTAGCACGCAAAGTAATGCATGATCCGCATTTCGGTATGCAGGACATGGACAGAGGACTGATTCGTGCCGTGGGCCAAGCCTACGGTAGGCTTTCAGAAGACGCCTTGAGAATTCTTCGTGCGTACAGATTCCTCGACCGTGGAAAAGCTGGCATATGGGAATTTGACTTTGAATTGGGTGAGGCGCTGCGGCAAAATGCCCACAAACTGAAAGTTGTTACCAATGAACGCATATGGATGGAATGGCATAAAATCTTGAGTGGAAGGAACATGGGTAAAGTCGTTGAAAAAATGGCCCATGACGGTGTGCTTGACACTTTTTTACCGGGGAACTGGGCCTCTCAACATGTTCTCCTTTCCGCATTACAGCATCCGTATGTCCACGACTTTGACGGGCTCACTCGCTTCGCACTCTTACTCTGTGAAACCTTTTCTATAGAGGCTGATGAAGTGCTGTCACAACTGAAACTCTCAAATAAAGAACGTGCGTTCATTATGGAACTGCATCAAAAGTTCGGTCAACTACCAAAACCCTCTTTGCCCAACCTTCGGGTATTCAGAGCAGTGTTGGAAGACAAAGCTGAACTGCACCTCCAACTGGAAGTCGTTACTCGGAGCCACAACCTTTCTCCATCGATGGGTGGAAGTGATGAAGAAGTAGACGAAGTCTATGCCCTCTTGGAAACTCTGGAGAAACTTCCACCGCTGAAAAGTGGGCACTCTTCACTGGTTGATGGGCATTGGATTATGCAAAGAACTGGCCTACCCAAAGGACGTGCTCTAGGGAAATTAAAGGGATGGTTGCATCGATTGCAAATCGAACGTGACCTCGCAAGTACAGATGAAGTAGAGGATGTACTGTGCGCTCTTCATTGGAGTGAAGAGAACTATCTTGATTGGCCAGTCCTGCAATTTCCCGAATAATGTTGGCATCAAGTTGATGAATAAGAATGACTTGCTTCAACTATGCAAGGCGGGACTATCAAGGATAAGGCCTTAGAAAAAATCGGCCAAAAACTCATTGACAAGGGATTCAATCTTACCTCACTGAGCAACGACGAGTTGGCAGAGGTTGCCGTCAAATTCACTGGAGATGCCCCACCTGCGCATATTCCACGAGAGACGGTCATCGAAATTCTTTCCCAACAAGACTCCGTCAAAAAATGGGCACAGTCTGTTCGACAGAATATGGCACCTAAGGCTCAAAAGGTAGTTACAGAAAACATCCGAAGCAATGTGCAAAACATCCAATCAAGCGTTTCTAGTAAGATCGAAAGTGATCCAATGGCGGCCAAGATGGCTGACAAATTTGGTGAGTGGCTCAAAGATTCGGGATACACAACTGCTCAACTCACGCAAATGCTCGATGCGAATTCAGACATGTACATCTCCAACGATGAAGCAATGAAATTTGTTCGCCAAATCTCAAACAGCGAACCACCGCAGTGGGTCATTGACTCGCTGATGAAGATTATGGATGCAAATACCGATGGGAAATTATCCGTAGAAGAGTGGTGGGGCTTCCTCGAATCCATTGGGTTTGAAAAACCGTTGGAAAACACAACAGAATCAGAATCAGTCGCTGACGAATTTCTAGATCTGGAAGAAGAGTTTCAAGAGACTACAAAATCAATCGATGAACTCAAAGTGGATCAAGAGGAAGCGGCCCGCATAATGGAGGAAGCAAACAAAGAAGCGCTCTTGAGGATGAAGAAACAGGAGGAGGAACTGAAAAGCGCTATGGCCACTGAAACAACTCTTGATTCCATCTCTAAATCTACAGAAGTTGTCGAACAAAAAATCGAGAAAACGGCGAGAGAAACGGCATCAGCAATCACCACGGCGAGCGCAGGTGCTGCAGTTATAGCATCGCAAGTCGAAGAACAGGCCATCGCTGTTCGCGTCCCAGTCACGGATGGGTCAATCTCTTGGGAAATCGAAAACCCGAATGAAATTATGATTGAAAGATTAGAACAATCTCGCCTTTCAAGCGAGGCCGAAGCAATCATTGTTGAGTGTCACGAACATCTTTGCGC
>JAQXFL010000184.1 GCA_029250345.1 Candidatus Poseidoniaceae archaeon | reverse complement strand
CCTGGCCAAGATATTCACGAACATGTTGTGAAAGTAAGGGTAGGTATTGCAGCAGGAATAGCATTAATTGCAGTAATATCCTTTGGTTGGCCCGCTTTGCTTGTTGTAGGAATAGTGTTGATTATCTATGCAGCAATAAGATGGGCGAAGGAATAGGGTCTATCCGAATACCCATTGAAACGGATTTACAATTTCAAAGGGCTTTCATTCTGTCCTTCGATAGGCAATTCTCGAAGAGTCGTATACACAACGGTCCCCCCTTACGCATGTGGGTATCTGCATGCGTAGCGTGAAGACAGGCATCTCAAGAAGGTGCTGCAATGTTTGTTGTCGTTCACCATAGGAAGTAGAGGTCAGTCTCCCGATGTCGTTCGGTTTTCATCAAAGTTGATTGCATGCAGTTTGTTTACATTCGAAAACATGAGCATATGTACTACGGTGTTTGCTGTGAGGTCATGATTACCACCCTGCTTATGGCGCTTAGAGGCTCCATTCGGACGTTGCTCCTCATTGGGGCGTTGGCTGCAGTAGGGTCGGGTGTGTTGACGCTGGGTGTGGGGATGGATACCCCTTGGGCGCCTTGGGAACGGCCATCTGAAATCATGTTCCCTCCGATGTTATTCACACTTGCAAGTTTCGTAGCCACCGTTGCTTTCTGTGCAGCTACGGTGGTCTTCCACGCCTCGTTGAAGATGGTGACCAGCGACCCAGATAAGTGGTGGAGGGTCAGCGGCGTACTGTTCTTGATTGCCTACGGAATGTACTCGTTTGGTTCAGGGACTGTTGAAGCGGCCATCATGCTCAATCTTCTGCATCTCCTTGTAGGTCTTCCAGCCCTCACCCTTCTTCCTCGCGCTGTTCGTAAAGAGCGACATACACCTCTCTCACATGCATAAGTTCTGCACGCAGATGACGGTCAGCGAGGGTGTAGAAGAAAGTTGTAGGCGCCGATTCAGATTTATCCGACGAGTACTCAAGTCAATACTGCGTGTTTGTGCTGAAAAAAACGAAAACGAGGGTTTCTTTTATTGCCCCTCGTCTCGTGGATTTACTGAGGGATGCCAATGGTCGAGGGCGAAGGTTCAGTATCCCGTCTTACTGGCCTTGAGGTCTATCTCCCAGATGGCCGCCGATTGGGCATTGTCCATGATGCCGTGGTCGATGCCAACGGATTGAACTGTACGCATTTGTTTGTCCGTGATACGGAAGAGGAACTGGTTGAAGGTTCAGTTCACGTCGCAGTGCCTTGGAGATGGGTTCGCGCCATTGACAGAATCGTTCTGCTGCGTTGGTTCCCACAAACGCCTATACCTCTCCAAAGCTGAGTTGATTTCATGAGTATGGAAGTACACATTCTCGGCACTTCATCTGCTCGGCCGACGAGAAAAAGACAGGTGAGTGGAAGTTTAGTTCATTGCGATGATGGAATCGTCGTCGTCGATGCAGGTGAAGGCTTTCAAACGCGTTATGCAGAACAACGCAAGCGTCTCAAGAACTTCGAAAAAGGAACAACGTTGCGTGCATCCAGAATCAACGCTGTTTGCCTCACACACGGTCACCTTGACCACACATGGGGACTTCTGCCTTGGATGCATACGATGGCTTTGGATAAACGCGAGACTCCTCTTCTTGTTCTCGGCCCAACTTCAAAGGAAGTCTTCGACTCACTCCTGCTCTCAAATGAAATCCCGGAATCCGCTCCAAACGCAGAACTCGCACGACAGATGCGCAGTTGGCAATCGCTTGGTGCTACAACGGCAGATTTGGGATATCCTGTTCAGTGGATTCTTGGGGATGTTGCGGGCGACCGTTGGCTCGAATTGATTCCAGGGCAACAACCCGTGCAAGTCAAGGAAATGCCTCAGCCGCATGGTTGGAAGAAGACCAGAATTCAACCGGTAGTTACTCGCCACACGGTTCCATCGTGCGGGTGGATGATTGAATCCAAAGGCAGTCCCGGTAAATTCAATCGTTTGAAGGCAGCTGAAATGAAACTAACCGATGCCCAAAAGACACACCTTTCCTCGGGCGAAGACCTCAACTTAGCCGATGGGACGGTACTGAAAGCACTTGATTTCCGGGGCACGCGACGCCCCTCAACCCGCCTCGTTATTTCGGGTGACACCGCAGAGATGGCTGAAGGATTTGCCTCACTCGACAACGTCGATGTCTTGGTTCACGAAGCGACGTTTCTGGATGATGCACAACAATGGGCAGATGAGTTCCTCCACTGCACCAGTACTGGTGCGGCTCGAACTGCAGCAGCATGCTCTGCACGGCATCTTGTCTTGACTCATTTCAGTGCGCGCCTCAAGGAGGCTTCAGTGTCGCTCAATGAGGCGAAAAACGAAGCATCGGACTCCGATTTATCCGTGACTTCAGCGTCGGATGGTGACCGAGTTGTGATCCGTGATGACGGAGAAATCCGCCACTTGTGTTGGCACAACGACGGTTGGTCTTCTTGAGCAAACGGCCACATCATTGAAGTGGATAACGGCATACAGCGGTATATGCGTTCAACCGTCTTTGTCGCGCTTCTCCTCTGCACAATGCTGCTTCCAGCCACTGCGATAGCGACAGAAGGCCGTGAGCAACCGAATTGCTTGAACGACACGCCTGAAGCATTCTCAAGCGCCACAGTCATTGGTGATGGGGCCTGCATCAAAATCAACCTCGGTGTATTGACACCTGGTGATGTTTACGACCTTTCCATCATTGTCAGTCAAGACGCTCTTGATGTTCTTGTGTTTGACCAAAACTCAGTGCAACCGTATGACTTGGGCCAATCGTATCGCTCTTCGTACGAACAAGTGCCTTCAACCGAATCGGCCCTCGGAAGTTTTGAGTTTCATTGGAAGGTTCCTCCGTCCATCACTTCCAAATCATGGTACATTGTTTTCGATAACACTGCGCATTCTGGAGACCAAGGCTTGGGCGACCAAGGTGGCGCTGACAGCCGTGCCAGCCTGACGATCTCTAAGATTACAGAATCGTATTGGACACCTTTCCATGACGTCATTGCTATGCAAAGCGATTCCTCCAACACATTGCTTTCAGGTGATGATTTCCGACTTGATGCAGGGACAACGATCGTTGTATCTGCTTGGTCATTGGAGGGCAACGGTGATGTCTATCTTCAGACGCAAGGGATGAATGATTTGTACACCTCAGGCGGCGTTGGTTCATTGTTCATCACCGGTGCAGGATTGCGCTCAGTCGACGGTTCGGACTCTTTTTCCTGGGTTGTTCCTAACGAACTGGACGGAGAGGCGCTTTACCTCATCGCTGACAACACAGATACACCGGTTGGTGGAGGAGATGGAACTTTGCCAGTTCGAATGACTGTACGTATTGAATTCGCCCCACTGCTCAGTCCCGTCATCAATGACGATTCGAACGGAACAACCATCATCGGCAGAGCGGTTTCACTCGACGCAATGGCGACTCCAAATCGCCTCGATCAGGTTGCGTCAGCCTCATGGGATTTCGATGCCGATTTGGATTCCAACGGAGACGGTGACAAAGTCAACGATGCTGACGCTTCAGGTTGGCAAGCCCTCGCCATTTGGACAACACCAGGCGACCGAACAGTGACGCTCACCGTCACTTCTCCGACCGGTGAAGTCGCCTCGACCTCTTCGACTATCTCCG
>JAQXFL010000074.1 GCA_029250345.1 Candidatus Poseidoniaceae archaeon | reverse complement strand
TTCGGTTTTGACAGAGGGTGACAAAGTTCTCGCTCCAGGTCCACACTACCCCCCATACATGGCGTACCCACAAATGTACGGTGCCCAAACGGTCGAATACAAATTACAACCAAACAACGGTTGGAAAATCGATTTAGAAGATATTGAAGCCAAAATGGACTCTTCAGTACGACTCCTTGTCCTTATCAATCCGAACAATCCTTGTGGTAGCGTGGCAGGGCAAGAGGAAATTGAACATCTTCTTTCTATTGCGAGAAAATGGCCAAATTGTATGATTGTGGCTGATGAGATTTACGACGGTCTTGATTTCACCGGCCTTCAACGCAGTGTTGCCAGTCTTTCCAATGATGTTCCAGTCATTTCATTGAATGGTGTCTCAAAGGTGTATTATGCGCCAGGATGGCGCATTGGGTATCTCTCAATTCACGACCCGACTGAACGATTACTGAATGTCCGTGATGGTATTGAACGAATGTTGCGTTCCCGGCTTTGTGCATCAACACCTGCGCAATTTGGCTACCTTTGTGGTCTCGAATCCGACCGCTCATGGATGAAGGCGTATGCAGAAAAGGTCGTTGAACAACGTGATGTTTGCGTTGAGCGTATATCTCGAATTGAAGGACTGGAAGTCCAATCTTCCGGAGGAGCTTTCTACATGTTTGTACGCTTGTTGGATGAAAAATGGGCGAATGACGATAAGCAATTTGTGTTGGATCTTCTCCATGAAGAGCATGTTCTGGTAGTCCATGGGAGTGGATTTTCACCAGAGCTTGGAAAAGGTCATTTTCGAATCGTCTATCTACCAGATGTTGATGTCCTTAATGAGGCATTCAATCGTATTGAATCGTTTTTGGTTCGACATCGTGCATCTTAGCCATCAAGTCGGCGATGACTTGATGACTGAGTGTTGAATCGAAAACATATGCGCAACAATCGAAAGAGGGTCCACATCCTCATTTGGTCTGCGCTTCTATCCTTCTTTTTTGTACAACCCGTTTCAGCCGTAGAAATCGCAGAAGCAACAGACTTCAAACTCGAACATTACTATCCGATTTTTATCGCCTTTGCAATTGCAGTCCCCGTTTGGCGATGGTTTATCCCTACGCAACTTGCGAATCTCCAAGTGGCATTTGAGATTGACGATGATTTGTATGAAGTTCACAAAATCACTGGTAATATGTCTGATGCACGTGAACTTCTTGGAAATGTAAAATACGGAATCGGGCTCTACATGATGGGCATGACAGGTATACTGATTCTCATTGCAGAATTACTGCTTGAAGCGGAAGTGTATTACAAACCAAATCTCATCGTTGCAGGAATACTCATCATCGTACCAGTTCTCATCTCTCCATGGGAAACTTTGAACACACAACTGAGAATCTTCGAATCCAGCGGCAAAAAAGCCGGCTTTATCACCAGTTTGCTACGCAGACTTACCACCCTCCTCATTCTAATTGGCGTAACATTCGCAACCTTGCTGTACGGAATTCAACTTAGTTCGGACAACAGCCTTTCGCCAGTTTGGCTTGCGGCAGGAATGCTGACGTTCATGTCCCCTACCATCATGGCCTACGGCCGTATTATGGGTGCTTCATGGAACATGCTCATCATCAACAAGTGGCGTACTGCAAACGGACGAGCGAACCCGATTGATCCAGTAAAACCTCGATTTTTCAACCGATTATTCTCGCTGGTTCTGGTTCTCTTCTTGCTAACCATGCCGATTACTGCACTGAATGGAATTGTTACTGTGTTTTACGTACTCTTCAATGACCCTGCAAATGCAACTGAGGTACTGAACTATGGTGGCATCATCGGCCATTCTTTGTACACTCGCATTGATTTGATCTCTGAATTGCTGTTCCAATGGCAATTCATCAAGGCTTTGCCTCAATTCTTGTCGCTCTATCTTTCCCTCAACATTGCGATTGTCGGACTTGCATTCATTTTCGAACTCACTCGCAACTTGATTCTTGGCGGTCAGTCCTTTGGTGGCCTGTTCGGTGTAACACTCGACTCACCTCGTGAAATTCGTACAGAAGTCAAGGCTCAAAATCGTCAACTGACATTCGCATTCGCTGGTTTTTCGGGATATACGGTTCTTCTTTTGGTGCTTGTTTGTTACAAAGAGTTTGGAGACTTAATGCCGTTTACTCCATGGCTTGAAGACAGGGGATTTGATGAAGGAAACCGCTTGCTAACGACGTGGATGTTCATTGGTTTTGGTCAAGCGATTTTCCTCTTCACTTGGCTTCTTTCCATAATTCGCTATTCGCCGTTGCTTAAGCTTCGGTTCGATTTAAATCCAGACGAGCGAAGAGAAGGTGCAGTCAAGTTTGCCGGCGGCGACTGGATGCGTGACTTGGTAGATGAGGCTGCAATTAACGAAGATTTGGACGGTCTAATTCAATTCCAACGCCGATCAATTGATGGTGATGCTGCTTTGGTACGGCATGAAAAAGCACGTGCACGGATGTGGGAACTCGCTATCCGTGGCCTTTGGCCCAAAGCGATTGAAGAAGCAAAGAAAGTACTCGCACAGGGCGGAGGCGATGATGACATCGCTCGCATGCTTATTGCAACTGGGCATATGGCATCTCGCCGTCTTGATGCCGCTCGAGAAGCGCTACACGGTTTACAACAACCTGAAGGTTACGACGAGCCTGAATTGCTTGCATTTGTTTGCGAATGGTTAGACCCTTGGCAGGGCATGGTCACGGAAGATGACTTCTGGGATTGGGAAAACAATTCCTGCATTGACCATCTTCAAGCACTCATGCGTATGATGCGTGGCTGGCAACCGTCACCAAACGATGATTCAATCCACAATGATCGATTGACACGTGTTGCTAAACTGTCGATGGTCTCCTTGATGCGTGCACAGCGAAAGCACGATGACGCTCTCGCTCTTTCACTCAAACTTGTTCGAGAAGAACCAACGGGTGTTCGGCCACGAATTGCCACCGCTCTGTGTTTGATCGACAAAGGCGATTGGCACAGTGCACGTTCCATCCTCACCGAATTGAAAGAAAGCGATGGGCAAGATCCCCGCGTCATGGCTCTCAGCAGTATTTTGGGTCAGGTTGTTGACGAAGAAGAGATTGAAGTCGCATTGGCCGTTGGCAAAGGTAAGAAAATGAAAAAATGGATTAATTCTGCTCCCGTAAATGCAATCGCAGGCCTCATGGTGAAGGGCGGGATGGATGAAGCTATCAGTGCAAACGTCATGATTGCCGCTCACGAAGCATCTCGAAGAGGAATGCCTCCGATATACAGAGACAGCATTCTATCGACTGTTTTCAATTGGTTGGTTTTGCTCCCAACATGGATTGTTCTCGGCATATTCGTATCTCAGGAAGTCGGTCAGGCACAAGGTATTGTCATCGTCCTTTCCTTGACAATGATTCAATTTGGTGGGCGTCGTTTCTCACGTCAACAGCGTCGTGTCATACGCCATCGTGATCAAAAGGCAATGCTGGCATACTCCAAACGTATGAAGCGATTCAAAGTCGTACCTGAGCGTTCGAACATTCCGGTTGGAACCCATCTTTTGCTGTCAGGAATGCTCGTCACAGTGAACGGTGTGGTACTGGACCTTGGATTCCCAGGTTGGATGTCAGAACGTCTGCCAAAGGATTCTGAAAAATCAGTCAAGGCTCGGCTTAAGCGCCAAGCCAAGAGCATGTCAAAATCACGCCCGCCTCGCCTTCAGCCACTCGGAGAAGGTTGGTGGCTCAAGCGTCCGAAAGAAGATGGGGCCGATATACCGGTTCTTGAGCGTCTTATTGGTGCCGTTGCTTACCGTGGCCGGCCTCAATACATTCAGAAAAAGACCGGTCGTCCTAGTAAGGCAATTGCTTCACGGCCAAGTCAATCTCGCACCGTTTCAAACGTCAATTTGACGCAACGTGGCATCCCACAGAACACCCGTGTATCGGAACGTAAGCAACGCCTGAATTCACCACGAAAAGATGTACGTGTCGGTTCGAAAAGCACTGGTCCAAACGTGCGTCCAAATACGAAAAATTCACTTACGAAAGAGTCCGATGATGACCTCCTGTCGTTTGATTAGGCCATCATCTTGAATCAATGAGTTCAAAGACCGACTGCTCAAGCAAACTTCATGCAGCGCGAACGTGGTTCTTGGTCACCCAGCACCTCTACACTGTCAAAAGCAAACGCAGTTCTAGCAGCAACTGCTTCGAGCGGAGATCTCTATCGAAACGGTTTGGGCATGATTGCATCAGAAAACATCGTTTCTCCAATGGTTCAGAAAATAGTGGCAAGTGACCTCCATGGGCGCTATGCGGAAGGTTTGCCAGGTAAACGATACTATCAGGGTTGCAATGATTTCGACACGATTGAGAGCATGGGTATTGAATTGGCACAAAGTGTATTCAATGCTCCTTTCGCCAACATCCAGTCAACTTCGGGAACCGTGTCGAACATTGCTGCTTTGAAAGCACTTGCAAAACCTGGGGATAAAATTACGGCGGTTTCAACCGCAGATGGCGGTCATATCTCTCACGCCCGCATGGGAGCAGTTGGTCTGCGAGATCTTGATTTGTCGACCTATCCATGGGATGAAGAGAGGATGGAGCCGGATATTGACGGAGCATGTGCTCTCATTCGAGAAGTCCAGCCCGAGGTTTCACTCATCGGGCAATCCGTCTTTTTGTTCCCAACTCCCCTCCGTGAAATAGCTGATGCAGCCCATGAAGTTGGATCGACTGTGATGTACGATGGTGCACATGTATTGGGCCTCATCGCAGGTGGTGTGTTCCAAGATCCATTGAGAGAGGGTGCTGATGTCATGACCGGCTCTTCACACAAAACCTTCCCTGGACCCCAAGGTGGATTCCTTCTTTCGTCGAGTGATGACCCGAAATTCCAACGGAAGTTGAACACTGCAGTCTTCCCTGGCGTCTGCTCGTCGTATCACCTTCACCACGTTGCGGGGAAAGTTGTTGCTTTGGCTGAGTTTGAGGAATATGGGGAGGCGTATGCAACCGATATTGTTCGAAACGCACAGGCATTTGCCTCGGCATTGGCAGCGGAAGGTTTCGACGTCCTCGCTGAATCGCGTGGATACACAGCATCGCATCAAGTACTGACGCGTCACGGTTCTACCGACTCGGGGGCGGGTGCCAAGGCGGCACAATTGTTGGAGGACGCAGGAATCATTACCAACATGAATATGCTTCCCGGTGACACCAAAGCGATGACTCCGTCAGGCTTACGTCTTGGCGTTCAAGAATTGACTCGTGTCGGAATGGGCGTTTTAGAAATGCAAGAAGTCGCTCAACTTTACGCAAGAGTTCTGTTGCATTCCGAAGAGCCGTCGTCTGTGAAGAAGGATGTCTCGAATTTGAAATCGAATTTTCAGACCATCCGTTACTGCTTCAACGAGGAACAGGTTACTGGCTATCCCTTTTGAGGCTCGTCTATGTCAGTTGGCGACGAAACAAAACATTCTGCTGAATTGGTTCTTTCAAACTTGCAGGAGCATTTTCACTGCGCAGCTGATGGCTCAATCCGTGATTCCGAGGGTCACGGATGGATGGTGTGGAATCTCGTTGATTTCCACCGTTGGTGGCTGGCAGTGGAGACATTTTCTGGCGTTCCGTTGGGCCGTAAATTACTCAATGCCGCTGCAGACCAAGAGGAATACTTTCTTACAACCAATTCCATCTTAGATGCGGGGTGGTTTCGTAAGAAACATCGACAAAATACTGCCCTTTCAAACCGATGGAATTTGATGGGATGGGGCATTTTCGACTTTGAGACATCCCTCCTGACATCGAATCTCATGGCACCGTTGTGCAGTGGTTTTGCGCTTGCTGCCACTGAAAAAATTTCTCAATCGCGGTACAAAATACAATGGCAGCAACTCTCAAACAATACGATTCGTCTTGACTTTGAATCCATGGAGCGTCAATTCTCTGCAGCCGCTGCCAGTCCAGTTCTTTGTTGGGATTCTTCATCTCTTCCAAACGCCTCTTCATCTTCATTTGACCTTGATTTGCAAATCGTTTCCAACGGGTGGACTCATGCAGGTGAACGCAGCAGCATGCTTGCGAATGGAATCTTTGCTCGACTTTTTGAAACATTAACAATGCAAGGAATTCAACTTCGGCCTGACTGGCTAGAGTGCTGGAACTTTCCCGAAAGTATCGATACACGCTCGCAAGTACCGCTCGTTCTGTGCACATTAGCCGTGAATCAGTTGGTTTCTGAGAGCGAGCAACCAATCTATATCCAAGATCTACAGAGCTGGAATCAACTTTGTGATGCTTACCTCGTGCCTTTTGGATTTGGTAAACCACTTCAAATCAGTTCCTTGGACGATCAAGGTGGTGTTGAATTTCTATTGCGTCCGAGTTCTCAGTGGCCTCTTTTGGTGGGGTATTTGTTTTCGTTTTGGCAGCGAGGATTTGGACGTAAGGCAAAGGTTGAAATTCATCAAAAAGACGAAAATTGGTCTGTCAAAATCTCGTCACTTTTATCGTATGCAGGGTGATACTAAACACTCAATGCAGACATATATTCTCCTACAAGAATGGCACATTGAGAGTTAAGGTCTATAACCCATACACCAAGTCGGTAAAGTTGCACTGATGTGCGTGGTGTATGAAATGTCTCTAAATCACAACCAAATGGCCTATGCCGCAATCATATCAACCTTGATTTTTGGCTCGCTTTTCGTCGGTTTCTCCGGCTACTTCCAAACCAGTGAAGGAATCGGTGGTTTTGAAAGCGCAGCAGAAGAAGATTTGATAGGTTCTGGTACCTCAATCAGCGCAGCTCTCGATTCCGACGGCGATGGTTTGTCAGACCTTCTCGAATCGACTCAATACGGTACAGACCCTCAACTCGCTGATACTGACTTTGACGGTATGAGTGACGGTTGGGAAGTGGACCACGGGCTCAACCCTCTTGACAACGGTGAGTCTGAAGATCTCGACCAAGACAGTTCAAACAACGACAATACCGACGAAGCAAACATCGAAAATGAAACTGATTCGTGGCCTGACCCTGAACAAGGGCCCAACGGCGACCCAGACAACGATGGTCTAACAAACCAGCAAGAGCAAGAACTCCAAACAGACCCTCAGCGATCCGATACAGACAACGACGGACTCAATGACCTTTGGGAGTCCAAGTACACACAAACTGTTCAAACCCCAGGTGGCGATGTTGAGTTGTTCAATCCTCTCAACGGAAACTGGGATTGTCTTTTACTCGACCAAGCAATGGAAGAAACTCTCTCTGTCTTCTACGATTCCTCCGATGTCCTTCCGTCTTGGGACGAACTGGCAAACCCTTCAGGGGCGCATTCTTGCGACATGGTCCTTGACACCGACGAAGACGGTCTTCCAAATTTCCAAGAGGAGACATTCGGTACGAATCCAAATGCACGGGATTCAGACATGGATCTTCTTGATGACATCGTAGAAGTCAGTAACCTGACTTCCGTTCTTTCGACTGGTGTCGGTGAGAACTGCAATGTTCCTCTCCTTAATCCAATTACCCGTGCCTCACCGTTCGCAGGTGTTGAGAACTCGTGGTTCCTAATGGATATGGATGGCGATGGCCTCCTCAACGGGCCATCAGACTGGGATACCGACGGAGATGGAATGCCAGACGGTTTTGAGTTCTGCTATTCCAGCGTAAACGATCATCCGCAAAATGATGCATCAATGACACTCAATCCTGCCAATGCTTCCGATGGCTACGGCGACTGGGATGAAGACGGACTCAACAATCTTGAGGAATACGAAGTGGCCGAGATATTTGGTCCAACTAACTTCACTTCACCATGGCGACTCGACACCGATATTGACGGTATGCCTGATGGATGGGAATCCACCAACGGCCTTCACCCACGAGACGGTGCCAACGGTAACCTCGATCCTGACCACGATGGTTGGGATGTAGACGGCGATGGTGGCGTTTTCTACACAACCCTGGAATCGACAACTATTGTTGTCGGTATTGACGTTCTCAAAGACCAGTGGGTCGAAGCAAACTCCACCGTCGCACGAGGGCAAATCACACTCGCTGGCGGACAGAAGCAAACAATTGCTATGCAGGCCCCTGTCTCCGGATACGTCTACCAAATTGATGTCTCTATTGGACAAGCTGTCGAATCTCGTCTGTTCCAATGGATGGAAATTGTTGAACCTGAAGAGCAATTTACCAACCTCATGGAATACAATGCTCGTGACCGTGACGGTGATGGCATTATTGACGGTCGTTCGACCGACCCGCTCAACTCCGATACCGACGGTGATGGCCTCCTCGACGGTATTGAAGTCATGGGCTGGGAAATCCTAGTTGTCAACAACGGTGTTGTGAAGACTTGGGTCACATCCGACCCAGGGCTCTTCGACACAGATGCTGACGGGCTCTCTGATTACGATGAGTTTGCGAATACGTGTGCCGGCGGTTCGAATGCTTCCAACCCTGACACGGACGGTGACGGTGAACTTGACCAGATTGAGGCACTCACAGGATACTCATGGGAAGGCGTAGCATACTTCACAAGCCCATGTATGTTCGATACTGACAACGATGGATTAGAAGATGGAGAGGAAGTCATTGCAGGCAAGGACAATTTCCTTACCCACGCTAACAACTCAGATACCGACAATGATAGTTTGATTGACGGTAATGAAGTTTTATTTGTTCCACGTCCTTTCCAAAATCCAACAAATCCCCTTCTCAACGATACTGACTCCGATGGGATGCTCGATGGATGGGAGATGCAGGTGAAATCTGCGGAGGAGAATACCAACTCACACAGTCTTTGGGTCGCCACATCTTCGTGGCAGCGCCCTGGTTGTGTCCCATCTCAGAACAACGACTGTTCAATGGATGCGGGTGGGTATGTTTGGCAAAACAATCTTGGCGGATTCATAATCGATAAGAAATATGAAGTTTCAGAAATGAACTTATCAGGATTCTCGATGCCAATCAATGCTTTCTGTGATTGTAACGGCCGCTGGGCTCTTGACCCCTCTCTCGATTCATTAAAAGATGACACTTTTGACGTCGACAATGACTCACTTTCAAACAGCGCTGAAGCTCCTGATAAGTGGAATACGAATCCCGTCGATGATGATACGGACTCTGACAGTCTACCTGACGGCTGGGAAGTGTATTATTCACGGCTAGCGCTAGAGAGCGGACTCATTGAAGAAGGCGCTACCGATGCGTATGGCGCTCGTGGTGTCATGGACCCATCGATGCCGGACAGTGATCTCGACGGAATCATGGATGGTGCGGAAGACCCAGACAACGACGGTCTTAACCGCTCGGGTCTTATCAAGAAATATTGCTCAGGTTACAACGACAGTACAAACTCTGACTGCAATATTGACCCAGATTCACCTGATGGCAAGCGCTTCTATGATAACCTCGAGAATTACACCAACTTCGAAGAGAAGCAAAACGGAACGAATCCAATTTCAAATGATTCTGATGGCGACCAGTGGAACGACGGCCCTGAAGTTTACTATCAAGACCATGATGATGATGGAATGGCCACGGGCTGGGAATTCCACTTCCAGTTTGATCCGGATGATCCAGCAGACCGCATGATCGATACCGATGGTGACGGTCACGTCAACTATTGTGAATTCAAGTGGGACACGAACCCTCGTAACCCAACCAGTTTCCCTGGTCAAGGTGAATTGTGCGACCCATTTGCTCAATGATATCGTTCAACCTACACTCATTCCGGACGAACCTTCATGTTCGTTGGCGAGATGAGTATACCATGCGACCCGTGAAGGCACTGTTTTTCATGGCCGTGGCAGGTCTCATTACATCGTGCATACCTATGGCGAACGCCTCATCATCAAGCATCGAGGAGGGTGTTGTCACGATTCATCAAGGAATCCTTGGGCTTGAGGCACAGGATTCGCTGTATCTCAACGGTACATCTTCGATCCCCCTCGCAGATGTCGATTGGCACCTCTACAATCTCTTCGATAATACAACTCATGCACTTGAATCAGGAAAACTCTCCAGTGTTAATGCAGTGAGCGATGGTGTATGGGAGTGGAATCTCGTACTGAATGTATCTACATACGACTGCACATGCCGTTTGGTCATTGGAGAACTACCGGATATGAACTCACACAACTCACGGGTTGTGTACCTTGGCACCTCGAACCATTACCCCTACATTCACGAGTTTGGTAATGAGTTCCAAAGTGATGACAGGCAATACTATCTCCTTTCAACACAAGATCTGACTGTAAATGTTCCTGTGATTTTACCATCACATAGTTTCAATGAATCATTTGTCACAATGCGAGTATGTTCTGCTCCCTCGGGAAATTGCCTTGAAGAAATGGTTTCTTTCGGAGATTATGTTTCTACCACGAGTAACGGTGAACTTACGCTGGAATTCAAACTTGATTCAGTTCAATTAGACGATGGATTTTGGTTGTACGACATGACGGTAACCGACACCCTTCTGCACACGTCAAACACTGCGAATTTCCGTTTACTTGTTGACAGGACTCAACCAACAGTCTTGCTTACCAGCGGTTCACAGACTGTTGAGAGCACATCTCCTATGCAGCAGTTCATATCCGAACTTCCCGAAGTGAATGAAGATGAAGAAATTTCATTTACAGCAGTAGTTGAAGACGGTTACGTCGGTGGTGAAAACGCATTGACTTGGACATTGGTTGAACCCGACGGTACACGTCGTGCTGTTGCCGAGTCAGAATACATCTCGCATTCGATTATCTCCATTCATCCACCTTTCTCTGGCACTTGGACTGTGGAACTGCTTGTACGAGACACAGCAGGCTGGCTGACCGTCTCCGAATCCCAATTTTTAGTTACGAATCTAGCGCCGGAAGTGAAAGTCGAAATTGATTCCTTTGTCGTCGTACCAAACTACACAATTACTCTTGGATACGATGAGGTTTGGGAATTGAACGGTTCAATGAGTGCAGACACTGCAAGCGATGTCCAAACGTTATCGTACACATGGTACGTCAACGGCAATACGTTCTTAGCCGGAAAATCAATTCTTGATTCATCAAAGTTTTCTAAGTCAGGAATCTTTGATGTTCGTCTGGTGGTAGAAGACGACAATGGTGCCTCAAGCGAAACCCAGTTTACTCTCGTTCTCGAAGATTCATCTCCAACTGACCAAAATCACCCTCGCATGGCTTTTATTGTTGCCTCAGTTTTGGTTTCACTTCTCGTAGGTGGAACAATCGCATTTGTAATCTCACGCTCCAAGTCATCAGATTCGACGCTACCAAAATGGAGCAGTAAGTCAGTTTCATCCGATTCCAGTAATGACGAAACGGGTCAATTGTAATTCTATGAATGCAATTGTTGAATACTACTGGGCGTGTGGGTCAAACATGAACGAAGCGGCTATGGCGCATATTGGGCCTCAACCTGCGGTTATCTCTCAACAAGAGTACATTGCACGTCAAGGACGCTTAACCTCGCAACTTCGACCTGATGACTTGGTCATTCTTTGCGCTGCTGAAGAATCGACCCATTCAAACGATGTCCACTATCCGTTTCGTACCATGAGTGATATGCTCTATTTTGTCGGTTGGACTGAGCCTGAGGCCGTGTTTACGCTACGTTGTGTCGCAGGTGAATGGATTTCGACATTGTTTGTTCAACCAAAAGACACTCTCAAAGAGATTTGGGAAGGACGCCGACCAGGGGTTGAAGGTGCTCTTGCCAACTGGCCAGTTCAAGAGGCTCACTCCATTGATGAGCTTGCAGAATCACTTTCGGAATACATCTCAAAGTCTCATCGAATCTTGCTTCGAACCGGTGTACAATCCGCCGTTGATTCACTCGTCCGACAATCAGTAGATCGACGAGACCGTGCTCGTCAACATTTCGGAACGGGTCCAGTTTCAATTGAAGACCCAAGTGCGCGTATCGCTGAACTACGATTGAGAAAGTCTGATGCTGAGATTGCACAAATGCGGTTCGCATCTGATGTGAGCAGTTATGCCCATGTTGCAGCAATGCGTCATTCAAAACCAGGTCGTATGGAATATCAATTCCAATCTACAATCGAGGGCTTCTTTGTCTATGCGGGTACTTCAGGATGGGCTTACCCCTCCATCGTAGGCTGCGGTGATAACGCAACAGTTCTACACTACAAAGAAAACAACGATGTTTGTGAAGATGGAGAAGTTATCTTGATTGATGCAGGTGCTGAATATCGCGGTTATGCAGCAGATATTACCCGTTCCTGGCCAATAAACGGTAAGTTTACCGAAGCTCAGAAAGAAATCTATCAACTCGTTCTTGACGCCCAAAACGCCGCAATCGATCGCTGCCGTGTGGGACAACCTTACACAGCCCCTCATGACGCTGCTCGTCGTGTTCTCGCTGAAGGAATCATTCGCTTGGGTATCAGCAACCAATCCGTCGATGAGGCACTGGATATGGACTCAGGCGACCTAAGAAAGTGGTACATGCATAATACGAGCCACTGGATTGGTCTTGATGTTCACGATGTTGGAATCTACAAACCGAACGGCGAACCAAGACTCTTGGAAGCAGGCATGTGTCTTACCGTCGAACCGGGATTGTATTTCGGGGCATGGAGACCAGATGTCGATTGCCCGGAACGGTATGCAAACATCGGTATTCGAATTGAAGATGACGTTTTGGTAACCTCCGGTGAACCTGATGTGTTGACATCAGCATGTCCGAAATCGATTGAGGATATTGAGGCTATTACCTGTACTCCATTCTGAGGTGTGAATATGACGTGGTCCACCATTCTCGAGAGGCAAGCCTTGTGGCATAAGGACTCAGCTTCCCAGTATCGATTGAGTCCGGAAGACGCTGTTGAGTTGTACCAAAATGCGCCGCTCCACCAACTGATGAGTGCTGCACTTTTACGACGTAATGCAATGCATGGAGAGAGTAAAGTCACCTACCTCATAGACCGCAACATCAACTACACCAATATCTGTACAATCAACTGCCAATTCTGTTCGTTTTACCGCCCACCAGGCCACGATGAAACATACACTCAATCCATCGATGAGATTTCTGCACGAATTCAAGAACTCGAAAACATCGAGGGGGTTCGAATTCTTATGCAGGGCGGTGTGAATCCAGACCTCTCATTCGAATGGTATGAAAACCTCCTGCGGGAACTTTCCACACGACATCCATCTATTGCAATTGATTGCTTCAGTCCCATTGAGATAGAAGGAATTGCGGAAGTCAGTGAACTTTCAACGCTTGAAGTTTTGACTCGGCTCAAGGCTGCAGGCATGCACGGTCTCCCCGGTGGTGGTGCAGAAATGTTGGTAGATGATGTTCGAAAAGATGTGTCTCCGAAAAAAGGGCTTCCTGTAAACTGGCTCAGGGTAATGGAAGAAGCTCAATCGCTTGGATTAACGACCAGTGCCACAAACGTCATTGGATTTGGTGAAACACTAGAACAGCGTGTCGAGCACATGGACCGACTGCGGCAATTACAAGACCGTTCACTGGCGCAGTACGGAATTGGATTCACGTCATTTATTGCGTGGCCAGTTCAGCTTGAGGTCAACAGTTTCGGTCGAAGGAACAGAGGTCAAAACAAGATACAACTTGGCGCTGGCTCAACCGAATACCTTCGTCATGTAGCGGTTTCCCGCTTGTTCCTTGACTCGATCCCGAACATTCAATCATCCTGGCCCACAATGGGCATCAAAACCGCCCAAATGGCGCTCTTCGGTGGTGCTAACGATGTTGGCTCAACCATGATGGAAGAAAATGTAGTGTCGGCATCGGGTACGACCAAATTCAACGCTTCTGAAATCGAACTGCAAAATGTCATTCTGCGTGCAGGCTTCTCACCTCAACGCCGTGACAGTGACTACGTTTTTTTGGAAACCCCTGAATGCGGTACACATCGAAAAGACTTGCAATCTCCACCGCCATCACAGTATTAACTCAAGACGAAGTTGTGAAATCGTAGTAGACGACCCATATTTCAGCGTGGATGTTACGCTCTCCATTACCTACGCCGTCCGATGGTACATACTCTTGACCGTTGAATAATCCTCGATAAGTGAGTTGATTCACTCCGCCGTTCATATCACTCCAATCGGTGATATCATAGGTCCATTGCTTGACATCTTGTCCTGCACACCAACCTGCTCGCCCAAAGGGCCAAGAACCAAATTGATTCGCAACGACACCGTTCTCAACTTCATTTTCGCAACCTTCATTTGAATAGACAATTGGATGCCATTCGTATGTCGTGAACCCATTCATCGAATAGTGGTGTTCATGATCACAGAACTCAGCACAATTTGCATTGTCTTTACCGAATCCATGACCTGTTATCGTCGCAACAATTTGAACTTTTTCTGCCCATGAAGGTACAGTGAAATTAAGGTGGCGTGTGTATTTCGATTCGTCGTTGTAAGTCCCGTCAAATTGCCCGCCAGTAAACGCAAAATCTGCCGTTGAGCCTCGTAAACCGCTGCCCCAATTACTCAGCAGTACTGAAATTGTGAGGTCACCTTTGTTCGCACCTCGATACTTGAAGGTTCGATTATCATCGTTTTCCAACATGAAAAGGTACGGTGAGATGTCGGTGAGCCATTTCCCTTCCCTGCCGTATGTGGTTATCCATCTCATAAACTCAGTGCCGCACACAGAAGTATTACTGCGTTCACAAATTCGTAGGTTTGCTTCATAATCCCACTCGTGGCAACCTGCGTATGTTCCATCGCTTGTTTGGTATCGGTTCATCCGGTCAATGCATGCATGCTCATGGTAGACTTCCATTGTGTCGTACGCTGTGATGTTGCTTGGGAATTCAGCGCTCATTGTCGATGTAAAGCCACCGCTCCAACCACCCGTATGCCGCTCAAAATCCATAATCGAAACTTCTTGCACGCCAGGGTCAGACCTGCGTATTTCAACAGGGAACTCGGCATTCCATTGCGCAGGTTCGTGAACCAAATGCATGGGGTCATTGCTGGACGAGGTCCATGCATACAAACTTCCAGTTTCTCTCGCCATTTGGAATCGGTCTATGCCCATGTACAAGGGGGAATTGAAATTCGAAATCATTTGGCCTAAACCTCCAGATATGCTGTTTGCTCTTTGGTCAATGTAATGTATTCTACCGTCCCATTCCGCTTCTTCACTTGGATTCAATGCATTCTCAACAGCCGTTTTTCGATTCACTATATCGGTGTGATACGTCGAATCAAATGAGCCATAAAACACGTGCACATTGTCGGGCATTGCTCGAAGAAACTGCCCGGGGCTTTGACCCCAAGTTGCAGAGTTGGAGTTGCCACTCGAATCCGTGTACTTGAACAAGAAAAAGTAAATGTCGTACCCAGTCCATTCCTGTTGGAAGTAAAATGTTCCTTCAAGCGTGGGTATCGAGAAGTCCGGGACGGATTGCATTGGACCGTCAAGCGCAGATGAAATCGTCCATGGTAGCGCTGATTGAATGACTGCACATCCATTTTCATCTATGGTCCAGCGGGCCGGTGAATTTGGGCAGAGGTCAACATTGGCGAACACGCCATCAGCGTCAATGTCTGCGCATCCTACAGCATTGACTGGCAGTTGTGCTGGAGTACCAGGACACTGATCGTCCAAGTCGTTCACACCATCAACATCGGTGTCACGTTGAACAGCGGCGCATCCATTTTCATCAACTTGGGTCGAATTGAGTGGAGTTTCGGGACACAAATCGAGTGGACTACCGGTACTGTTGACATCATCGACTGAGTCGTTGTCATCGTCAAGGTCTTCAGTTGAATCTGAGCAACCATCGCTATCAAAATCAGTGGATGAGCTGCGTACCCAATTCGTCAATCCCTTTGGGCATGAATCCATTTCATCTTCCAGTCCATCGTTGTCATCATCCATGTCTTCATCAAGATCAGAGCAGCCATCGCTGTCCCAATCGCTGAATGTGCTTGAACCCCAGCCAATGAATCCTCGTGGACATGAATCACTGACATCGAGGATTCCATCGTTGTCATCGTCGTCATCTTCATCAGCGTCATGGCAACCATCCGAATCATAATCTGCGTTTGGGAAACTTACCCACCCAAATGAAGTGGGGCATAGGTCAAAGTCGTCTCCAACACCGTCGTTGTCATCATCTGTATCTTCCTGAAGGTCATGGCATCCGTCTTGGTCTTGGTCGCTTGCAAGTGATGAAGTCCACCCATCTGCAACGCCGTAGCCGTTCGGACAACGGTCATTCTCATCGGGTATTCCGTCCCCGTCGGTATCTTCACCTTCATTTATGATGATGATTTGGGTTACGACTGTGTCATTTTTGGGAGAATGAGTGCCACATTCCACGTCAGTTTGAATGTCAAATGACGATTCAGATTCAGAGAGGTCGAGTAGTAGTTTCCAAGTCCCATCATCCTTGACTGCTGGTGATCTCCTTGAACCCTCTTCGAGCAGTATCTCAAGCGTACAAGTGGCAATATTTGCATGGAACACGGTTCCTTCATACCATATGAGCCGTTGTTCTTCAATTTCAATAAACACAGGTGCTGTAAGAATCGGAGCATCTTCCTCGACGGGTTGTACTGAGATGACATGGGTAAGTCGCACCGGTTTCGGGTCATTGAATTCAGCGTCATTCGTAGTGGCAAAATCAATCTGAATCGAATATTCTCCTCTCATTTCTGGAACAAATGCAAGTTGGTATCCTTGTTGATTTTTCTCCCACTCATACAGCGAAAGGGATGTGAATTCTGGCGTAAGAATTGTCGGCTGAGCATCCCACTCTTCACCGTTGCTAGCTATGACTACCTGGAGAACGATTGGAGTTCCGTCCATCGAAATAGACTGGATTAACGCGCCCCATGAAGCATTGAGCGAAATCGTTCCATTGTATTGGTTTTCTTCCTCAGATGTATCAGACTCAATGTCGGCATTTCCGAGGCAACCTGAAACAACAAGCAAACTGACAAGGAGTATGGCATAGAATGAGCGTCCTTCCATGGGCTATATACATTCGATGAGAGACTTGAATGTTTGCCATTCAAATCGGGACTGATTCAGCACGGCCATCGTTCGTTGGTAAGGCTGCAATATGAGAACTCGATTTTGGATGCTGTACTGGAAGAGGCAACACCCACAAGAGTGGTCCGCCTTTGGAACGCTGAATTCTGACAATAAGTTCCCAGTGAATTCGAATCAATTGACTTGATACTGTACCAGGCCATTCAAGAGTGGGTGGGTCAAGAGTTATGATTTTCTCACTGAGCGTACATCGCCCCCCAGTTTCCATACTACGCATTGGCCTAAGGAACAGCCCACCTTTCACTTCTCGTGCTTCCATTGGGGCTTCTTCTCCGCCCCCAGTTCCGTCATCGAGACCTATTTGCCAATGGTGAGGTAACTCTGTTGTGAGACCTGCCGGGGGTTGTTTGAATTCAGCTACACCGAGGGAGCGGAAAACCTCTTCTCGAGCTGGTGGAAGCGCACCGACCCTCCAAAGTACTTCGATTTCCTTCCAATCTTCACGAGCCTCTTCAATGGACACTTTCAATTTAAGCGGCTGTCCAGCAACTGGCTGTTCCACCAGTGTGATTGATGGGTCGATTGGTTTTGATTTCAAAAAGTTCTGCTGTTGAACTAAATCCGCTAAGTTTGCACCAACTCTCAAAGCGAGCGGCCCCAAAAGCAACGGTAACACAATTATCGCTAGCAGTGGATAATCCAGTAATCCGATACGTACTGTGCCAGTGCCGATTCCTTGTATGCCAAATGAACTGAGGAGGGGCTCAATGAACAGGTATCCCAATGCAATGAGGAGAAGGACTACGGTTTTCGATATGAAGTTACGAACTGCTGCATGGATTGGGTTTGGAGTAAGATACCATCCTTGTCTTTGTTCATTGACGATGAGTGGTTTTTTGTTTTTTTCTAAGATATGTCCGTCCCGTGTTTTCTCTTCATCAGTACACGGCTCACCGTCAATCAAATATCTCTGCTCGACAATCCAAGATTCATCACTTCCAAGTTTGAAACTCGGTGCGAGATTTTGAACGGCGTTCATGAGATCATCTCGTGTTCCAGTTTCGATGACCTTTGTTGAGGTTGCAATGGGCAGTTCCGCTGGAATGAAGCGTTGTGATTCAAACGGCGGGTACCGAATTCGTTGTTCGACTTGTAATTCGAGCATAACAGTACCTCATCTGAACAAGAGTTTCGAACCTGCTCGAAGAGCGAGTTTACGGAATGCTGGCACTTTTTTAACAAGAGCCAAGCCGAGTGGTACCGGCTTTTCGATATCGCCGATTTCATTGATGAGTTCCAACACATCTG
>JAQXFL010000021.1 GCA_029250345.1 Candidatus Poseidoniaceae archaeon | reverse complement strand
AGCAGGAACCGTCATGACATTCTTCCCTAACGATGCGCGAACCTTCCCTATCCGATGCGCTGAATACTGTGGACTTGACCACTCGAAGATGATTGGCAACATCGACATCGTTGCTCGTGACGACAAAACCTGTGAATTCGATAGCTGGACCAACAGACAGGGAGATGGGTACTGATGATGAAGCGTTTCTCGATACTCGCTCTCGTTCTCATGATGCTCGTTGCAGCACCGCAGTTTGAAGCAATGCCAACAGGAATTGGCAGTGCAGCAGACGGAGGATGCAGTTGCCACGGAGGTGCAGCTGCAGATACTCAAGTGATTGTAACCGGTCTGCCCGAATCATTCAACGCCAGCGAAACATACACGTTCACCGTAACCGTTCAAAACGACGTCATGGAGTTGTACAACGATGGCGTTGCTGAAGCTGACGGTACAGGCTGGAATGGTCATGCTGGAGGATTCCGTATTCTTTCAACTGGTGGAATGGTTTCCACTGTCGATGAGACGCTCGGCCACGAAATGGATGGCGGCTTGACTCACACTGCGGCAGGAAATGCCGTTCGAACTTGGGACTTTGAATGGGTTGCGCCTGCTGATGATTCCAAGGTTGTTGAATTCACCATTTACGGTAACGCCGTGAACGGTGGTGAAGGCTCCGGTGGAGATTATTGGAATCAAGCCGACCTCGTCATTCCAGGCCTCAATGCAGGTGATGTTGGTCCGACTGCTCGTGCACTTGTTGTCCTTCTCACAGCAATTGGCCTATCGCTCGGTATGATTCTTCTCGGTGTTATGTGGGTGTTCTACACACGTTCACCGGATACCTTCACGATTGCAAACTTCTGGTCTTACCTTAAACCGTGGTTAACCACTACCGACCACAAAGAAGTTGGAATTCTCTACTTCTTGTACGGTTTCACGTTCTTCTTGGTGGGAGGAGTTCTCGCACTCTTGTTCCGTATTCAACTGGCTCTGCCAGAGAACATGTTCTTGACCGAGACTGAATACAACTCATTCTTTACTTTGCACGGAACAACCATGATTTTCTTGGCTGCAATGCCTATGATTGCTGGTTTTATGAATTACGTCCTTCCATTGCAAATTGGTGCGAAGGATCTTGCTTTCCCTCGAATCAACGCTATGGGTCTTTGGATCTTGGTTTTCTCAAGCCCATTGATTTACACCGGTATTTGGTCCGGCGAAGGTGCTGACATTTCTTGGGTAATGTACCCGCCATACTCTTCCCTAACGGAATCGAATCTCGGCCCAGAGATGGCTCAATACGGTTCGAACCCTGGAACGACTGCATTTATTTCTGGTATCTTGATGCTCGGTGCTTCATCAACATTAGGTGGTGTGAACTTCATTACGACCGTGTTTACCATGCGCGCTCCTGGTGTCGGATGGATGAAGATGCCACTGTTTTCTTGGTCCGTCTTCGTGAGCGTTTTCATGCTCTACATGTCACTTCCAGCATTTATCATCGGTGTTGCATTCCTTCTGTTCGATCACACGGTCGGTACTGTTTTCTTCACCTCAGGCGGTGACAGTTTACTGTTCCAGCATCTGTTCTGGTTCTTCGGCCATCCTGAAGTGTATGTCGTCATTGTTCCTGCCTTTGGTATCGTTTCCGAGGTTCTGGCAACCAGTGCACGCCGCTCAATCTTTGGATACAAATCGATGGTCATCGCTATGGCTGGAATTGGAGTTGTTGGTTTCGTTGTTTGGGGCCACCACATGCTCACCTCAGGTATGGATCCGTTTTGGAGGGCCGCCTTCATGATTACCACAATGGCTGTTGCGATACCTACGGGTGCGAAAATCTTCAACTGGCTTGCAACCATTTGGGGTGGTAGCCTTGTTATGCGAACACACACTCTGTGGTCGCTTGGTTTCCTGGTAACGTTCACCCTCGGCGGTATTTCTGGAATGTTCTTCCCTGTTGCAGGTATGGACATGCACTTCCACGATTCTTACTTCGTTGTTGCACACTTCCACTATGTCTTCATCGGCGGTACGGTCTTTGCACTGTTCTCCGGTGTCTACTACTGGTTCCCCAAGGCAACTGGTAAGAAGTTGGACGAAACCCTCGGCCTTTGGCACTTCTTGATTGGTTTCTCTGCCTACAACGCAACCTTCTGGCCTATGCACGCCCTTGGTATCATGGGTATGCCTCGTCGAACTCACAGTTACACAGTTGAGAGTGGCTTTGCAGAATACAACATGGTCGTGAGTATCTTCTCGTTCATCTTCGGCCTAAGCCAACTCCTCCTCGTTTGGAACATTATAAAATCCAACAGAAGTGGAGAGCCTGCAGGAAACGATCCATGGGGCGGTTGGTCACTCGAATGGGCTACAACTTCTCCGCCACCAACACCTTCTTTCCATCATATCCCTACTCAAGGTGACATGAACGAATTGTACGGCCACCACTCTTCAAAGCCTTCAATCGGCGAGAAAATGTGGAAGGCCACTCCTAAGGGGGCGGAAGAATGAGCGGACACGGTTCTCACGTTGAAAACGGAATTTGGATGCGCGCAGTCATGATGGGAGGAATCATCCTCACCATCGGTGTGCTGTTGTTTGCTACACTCGGAATCGCTCTGGCAGACGGGAAGCACGATACCTGGAAGCAGTTGGAAGACGACTACCATCATGAAGAGGAAGTTCTTGCAGCGCAAGGCAACATCACCGAGGCTCAGGCGAAACATCTCGTCCACATGCATCACGAAGAAGTCGATGCACACCTTTCGTATCTTACCTACCGAGTTGCAGGTATCACCATCTTGCTGATGTCGATTACCTATGCAGCTTTCATTGGTATCGGTGGTTTCCTCAACGCCAGTAAACCACAAGCCGACCATGGAGACGGACATGACGAACATGAGCACCATGGTTCATCTTCACCGATTGTCTTTGCCTTTGGTATAATGCTGTTTTTGATGGGTTTCCCCGACTTTGTTGTCGCTTGTAAGGCGATGTTGAGTTCAGATGCGACAGCAGATCTCAGTATGCTCGCCATTAGCATGCTTGGATTGGTCACCATCGTTATCGCAGTATCCAATTGGTGGTTTGAAGACTTACCATTCGTTGGACACGGTGAGCAAATTGCAACCTCGTATCCATTCGAAGGAGAACACATTCGCAAAGCAGGACTTTGGGTCTTCATCATGTCTGAAATAATGGTTTTCGCAACCTTCTTTTCATCGTATCTCCGTATGCGTACAGAGTGGTGTACTGACTGGGCTATCCGTGATGGCGTAGAAGCCTGTAAGGACGTTCCAGAAGGAACGGTAGTAACCGCTTCTGACTTGCTTCGTTATGATTTCGGAACCCTTCTTCCAGGTGCAATCAACACTTTCGCACTGATTATCTCGTCTTACACCATCGTTTTGGCTCTTAAGACGGCGAAGAATGCGAACTGGAAGCCTTCAACTGGATTTATGGGCAAACTCATGCCTACCCGCCAAGCAGCGGTCCGAAACTACCTCATTGCAACGCTTGCACTCGGTTCTCTCTTCATCGTTCTCAAACTTGTTGAATGGAGTCACTTGGTGGCTGAAGGTTTCGATATCGGAACCGTTCAAGGGTCAATCTTCTACATCGCAACAGGTGCGCACGGACTGCACGTCTTCATTGGCTTGCTTGTCATGCTGTATCTCGTATTCAAGGCCGACACAGTTGGCTTTGACGAAGACAATGCACAAGGAATCGAATACTTCGGTCTCTACTGGCACTTTGTCGATTTGGCTTGGGTTGTTATCTTCCCAGCATTCTATCTGTATTGAGGTGAAATAATGGGCGAACATGTTGAATTTATGGGCAAAGATATCTACTTCTGGAATTTCATCGTCTTGATGTTCTTCACCTTGTTTGAAGTTGGAGCAGTTTTCTACGATGTGGTTCCTGGAACCGATATCGCAATCACGAAATCCGCTGTATGGGCAATTCTCATTATTGTTGGAATTATCAAAGGATTCGGAATTGCAGCGTTCTTCATGCACTTGAAAGACGATCCTCGGATTTACACCCGAACTGCATTGTTCCCAGTTCTGTTCGTCCTTCTGATGCTTTGGGGTATTGGCCTTTCCAACCCTGCTGGCGTTACGGACTTGCCAAGTTGGTGCACTCCGAACTGGGATTATGCAACAAATCGTTGAACACTTTGACAACGGTTCAAAGGATTGATAATGCACCGTTGCTGGGCATAATACATGGACAAGAAAGTTATCGTTAGCCTGGCAATGACGACCCTTCTCTTGATTGCATCAGCCCCTCTCGCATCGGCTTACAAGGGACACCAGCTCTCTCGAGCCGAAGTTGTTGATTTCACATTAATCGACCAGAACAACGAAAACTTCACGTTTTCACAAAGTTACTCCGATGTTCACGTCATCGCATTTATTTTCACCCGGTGTCCTGATGTTTGCCCTGTAATCACTCAATCACTCAAGTTGGTTCAAGACGGTCTTTCAGATGAAGATGCGGAAAATGTGAAGTTTGTCTCGATTACAGTGGACCCGAGTTACGATACACCTGAACAACTCAAACTCTTTACAGACTATCACAACATTGACTGGCCACACCTTACCGGCGACAAAGAGGTTCTGCAGGATGTTTACAATTCCTTTGGCATCATTGTTGAAGAAGAGGTTATTGAGGCCCATATCGCAAACGCTGATCCAACCGTCACCTATGTTGATCTCTCCGGAAATTCCAGCGAAACGATGTTTGCTCCAAACGGTTGGACCATGAATGAAATCATCGCAGAGGAAGCAAACTGGACAATCAACGCTACATACGGCCAATACGGTCATTTTATCTCAGGAATAAACGGGGTTGAATCGCCTTCCGACATGTCATGGTACTGGGCTCTCAATATTTTCAATGAATCCTCCGGTTCTTGGGAAGAATCTGTGCACGGCATCGACTCAATAGATGCATTGGAGAACAGCGATTTGCTTTGGGCAACTTCGACATCGAACACTTCTCTCATCCCCGTCCCAGAAGGAAACGATACCTCACCCTCGATTACAGTCCTCTATCCCGACAATTCAAGTGAAAACCATTCGCTGCAAGCCGAATTCAATGCTTACCATCTTACGAAGGGTGCATTCTCCAGCGTTGGAATGAACTCGACGTTTAGTTACGGAAACGACGGCCATACACTCACCTCCATCGATGATGTGAGCAGTCCTGATGACCGGTCATGGTATTGGTCGCTTCACACTTGGAACACGACCAGTAACGGCTGGGATGCATCGTTGGTTGGCGTTGACGAACTCGTCGAACCTACATACATTGCTTGGGCCCCCAATTCAACCAGTGCTTCCGATATCCCAATGCCTGAATCTTTGCGCCCGACAGACATCATGGCTCCCCAAGTTTGTAACGGGTACGGGTGGGAAATGGGCTCTGGAGAAGGAAAACACTGCATGTGTGACGAAGGCTATGAATGGGGCGAAGGTGACCGACTGTCCTGTGTGGCAATCGAAGAGACTGATGTTGAATACACGGTTGGGCACTCTACAATTACCTTCATCATGGATGGAATGAAGCCGAAAATTGCTTGGAGTGGAGACTCTTGGAAAGCAGATGATTTCCGTGCGGATGTCGAGCAGGTGGTCGCTTCCCAGTCTTCCTCAGACTCCTCCGACCCACTTCCAGGCATGACTTTCCTCATCGCAGTAACCGGTTTGACTTTTGCCGCAGCGGTCGTTCACATTGGCTCAAGAGATGAAGAAGCAGAAGCGTAAGGCTCATATCGAGTTGACGACCGACCTGCATTTGCGATAACGGGTTTTCACACCCTAAACTCAGCAGAGATCGCATAGCCCGGTATTGCGGTGGACTTGAAATCCACTGTCCCTTGGACTCGGGGGTTCGAATCCCTCTCTCTGCGCCTTTGCAATTTTACGGTTTCATGCTGGCTTGTCAACGGAAGAGTTCTCAAACTAAAGCGCACCTCGGTGTTCATGCGCAGGGCTCGATTCGCCGTCTTACTCGTTCTCAGCATGGCTTTGGCAGGTTGCTTAGGTCCTACAACTGCCTCGTGGGGTAAAGACAGTGGCGAAGTGCATGTCGATTTCAATCAAGAGTCGACGACCATTACCACTTCACTCGGCTCAGAGAGTCAAACGTTCACAGGTATCGAACCGATTGGATGCGCAACTGCAGAAGGAGAACTCGGAACGAACACCACAACTCCAGTTTCTTTCCCGGGTTATCTTGCATCAAGTGCAATGTACTCATCGCATTCTGATGCTGATGCCAGCGGCTTGGACTATGCCGTAACTGCGAGTGTGGCCATTGAACAAATGTCTTCAACATCTGCCGAATCTGTAGTCGAGGGCGAAGGTTCTCGAATCGACTTAAAGAGTTGGTTGAACCCTCTCCAACCCAAAACCGGTATGGGGACGGTGAATCTCGAGAAAATCAATTCTGATGCCGAATCGAAGTGGTATGTTCTCGGTCTTATTCCGACCACGAAGAACATCCAAGAAGGCATGTTAGCTGTCGGCGAATGGCACCAATCCGTTACCATCTATGGCTATCTTGTACAGATGGATTCATCGAACAGCAATTCACTTGGTACTTTTAATTCACAAGAAGCCAATTCTGATTGCAGCATCAAAATCAGTTCAAGCAACAACGAACGCCTCTATGTCCTTGTTACATCCATTGAACTCAGTGATTCGACCGTGAGTTCAAGCGGCGGGGACAGTGATGAATGGGTTCACGGTGACGTACCAGTTTTCACCCGAGGCGGCTACATATTGTTCTTCATAATCGTGGGTATTGGCGGTGGAGTAGGTGCTTTCATCCTGTCAAAGATGTTTGTACTTCAAGGAGCCAAAGCATCCATGAGAAATCTCATCGGAAAGTCCGGTATGGATGCTGTTAAACAAGTCAAAAGGGATGTCAAGTCAGCCAAAGCATCTGGATTGTCTTCTCCGAGTGACCGTCAAAAGGAATCGAGGAAGCAAGCAGAAAAGACGTACAGTGAACCGAAGAGCCAATCTTCAGAATCTGCGCTTGCAGGATTCGACCTTGATAGCGTACTCTCGTCTGGCCCAAGTTCCAGTTCAACCAACGAATTCGGTGGCGGCAAATCTTCTGTCGTAAAAACGGAAGAATCCAAAGAGATGGAGAGAGATTTCACGAAATCTACCTCTGAATTTACACCGCCAGCAAACCGGATTACGGTTCCGCCACGCCAATCTTCCATGAACATCACTTCCAGTCAACCAACATCTCAATCCACTGAACACTTCACTTCAGCAGCACCAAAATCGAAGACCACATCTGGGCCTCCAAAGCGCAAAACCGTTCGTAAAAGAAAGGCTGCAGTCAAGCAGGAACAACCTGATGTGACGCCAGAACCTCAACCACAAGAGAGGCAAACGTACGATGATTCCGACGATGATTTTTCAGATTTCTCATTCTAATTGGGTACGCAAATCTGAACAGCATTCGATAGGACTTCCATCTGCAGTGGTGTGGAACCGATGTTTTCGCCATCGACATTTATTGCTGCAGGGGCAGGCGTTTCGATCTTCAGTGTTTTGAACTTGTGATAATCAACGCGTGGATGGAAAACATGCCGACCTTCACTCTTGAGCATTCCAAACGCTTTGAGAACATCACGGCGTGTCATCTTTTTCAGTATCCCGATGTCCATCATGCCATCATCAAGTGAGGCACCTGGAGCCAGCGGTAGCATTGAGCCTCCTGTCTGGCTGTTTTGTATCAAAAAGAGCGTGTAGTCGTCTTCCATTGTCTCGCCATCCAAAGTTAGCGTTGCATGACGGCGATTGTTGGCCATTATGGCCATGAGAATCCCAACATCGTAACGCATTGGCCCCATCCAACGCATGCGTTCAGCTTTGATGGTTGAGTCTACACCAAGCCCCCACGTAACGAGGTTATGGCTGTAGCGCACTGTACGACCTTTCTCTGAACCTGGCAGTCCTTCCATCATCTCCACTCTGGCCAAATCTAGATTTTGCCATGTGCCTTTGAGAATGCCTTGAACTGCCTGTTCTGTTGATGTTAATCTTAGGTCATTTGCCACCGAATTACCGGTGCCGGCAGGGATGAGGGCGAATCTTTCGCTTCGTTCGGAGGTGGCCTTCATACGGCCTGTAATCACTTCAGAAAGACTCCCATCGCCCCCAACTACTGCAAAAATATCGTTCGGTTGGGCTTGAATTGATTCAGCGATCTCGATCAAATGACCACTGTGAGCTGAAAAATGGACTTCTACCGAATTGCCTTCGTCCTCAAGTATTTGCTTGACTTTTTCGCCAATCTTTTGACCTTTTTTCTTACCTGAGAAAGGATTCACAAGCAGATGGATGCATCCTATGTCCGTATTCTGCACAGGTTTTTGAGTGAAAACAGGAGAATAAACTGGTTTGTGTACGCCTTTTTTCTTCTTTGAAGATGAGTCCGGCTCGAACTCAAGCGCAGCGGGTACTATGCCCGTTCCTTCGTTTGACATGACCTAATGTGGCGTGTTCTTGGTTTCAAGCCTTCTCTCAAAACGGCGTATTCTTGCTTAATTCGTAATGGGTGAAAAGCCACCCATTGTGCATAAGTTGCCAGATAATTGTTGAATAGGAGTCTCAGTCTACGCTTTCTTTGTTGATACGTTCATTGAAAAAGCAAGAAGTCTTGAACTCGGCCGGATTGGGCAACACATGGCGAACGCTTGGACCGCGGATGAACAACAGTTCATGCAAAGGGCTCTTGATGTCGCTGAACGAGGCAGAGGGAAGGTGAGCCCGAACCCTTTGGTTGGCTGTGTCCTCGTTAAAAACGGCGAAATTATTGCTGAGGGTTGGCACGACCATCTTGGCGGATTGCACGCAGAACAAATGGCGATTCATGATGCGGAATCCAATGGCCATTCTCCGAATGGCGCAGTCGCTTACGTGACGCTCGAGCCATGCAATCATTTCGGTCGAACGCCTCCATGCACTGAAGCATTGATGTGGGCTGGAGTGAAGGAAGTCATTGTTGCTCATTACGATCCGAATCCAACCGTACGGGGAAAAGGAATCCAAGTTTTACAAGATGCTGGCATCGAAGTTCGTCAAGGCCTACTTGAATCGGAAGCATCGATTCAGATGAGCCCTTTTCTGCATTGGTGCGAGCATCGACGCCCACAAGTGACGGTCAAAATGGCAGTGGATGCAAACGGCTCTGTGGATGACAGACACATCGAAGCTCAGCGTTTTACTTCAGAGGCTTGCCTGGACCGAGTTCATATGTTGCGCAATGAGTGTGATGCCGTTTTGGTTGGTGCTGAAACCGTGATACGAGACGACCCACTGTTGACTGTACGCCGAGTACCTTGTGATCGGCAACCGTTGCGAGTCGTTCTTGATCCGAACAATCGAACGCCACCGACTGCCAAGCTGTATGCTGACGGTCTTGAAACACTTCACATGAAGGACGATTTTACCTCGTTGTCTGCACTTCTCAATCTGCTGGGTGATCGAGAAATCCAACGGCTCATGGTCGAAGGCGGGCCAAAGACAGTATCTTCCTTCTTGGATCAGGGTCTCGTTGACGAGTTTTACTTGATTCAAAGCCCAGTCGTACACACAGAACCCGTTGCCTCGGGCATTGATGCGAAGCGCCTTACTGCCGCCGGACTCACACTCGTCTCTACCGCGGAATGGGGCGATGAAGTTCTTCATCTCTGGTCGAGGTTGAACACGCCAATGCACAACGCTGGGAGTTGAGAACTTGGACATTCTTCAGAGTACTCACGACGACATCGATGCTATACTTGCTCTATACGACGAGGCAACGGCTCTTCAAGCCTCGAAAGCCATGACTAAATGGCCTAAGATTGACAGAAGTTTGATCCAAATGGAAATCGACGAAGGCCGACAGTGGAAAATGGTGGAACAAGGTCAGATTGTTTGCGTTTGGGTTGTTGCCTTTGAAGACCCCCAAATTTGGGGTGAAAGAAAAGACGAACCGTCACTCTTCATTCACCGTATTGCCAATCATCCCCTTCACCGAGGCAGAGGCCTTGTTGGAGAACTTGTGAGCTGGGCAAGGTCGTATTGCTTAAACGAAAACCTCCACTTTATCCGTCTAGATACTGTTGGGTTTAACGAGGCACTCATTCGTGTTTACACTCGCCATGGATTTACTGTGTTGGAACCAGTCGTTCTTGAAGATGCAACCGGCCTTCCGTCGCACTATCACGATGGTGAAGTCTATCTCTTTGAAATCCAACTGAACTAATGCCCGCATCATTTGATTGATTTAACCGGCAATAGACCCTTCATTAACGGTGCAATGTTCATAAGGGGGTGCCTATTGAAAGGACTTAGGAAGACTAATTATGAATAAGAAAATACTGACCGCCCTACTAACGTTGACGTTCATGTCTGCAGCACTTGCAGGCTGTGTAAGCAACGAAGATGACTCACCAAGCGAAATCGTCAAGATCGGATTCTTGAATCCGGCAACAGGCCCATTGGCCCAAGACGCTGCTGGTTTTGAATACGGTGCTCTTCAAGCCGTAATCGACTTGAACGCAGCACAATCCGACACTGTTTTTGAAGCGGTTGTCGCTGATTCGGGCTGTGACGGTACCGTTGGTGCCGCTGCAGCACAATCTCTTGTCGACGCTAACGTTGTCGCCGTTGCTGGAGCCGCATGTTCCGGTGCTTCAATGGCTGCAAACGCTGTATTGTCTGCTGCTGGAATCCCTATGATCTCCTACGCTTCAACCAACCCAAGTTTGAGTGACGCCAGTGCTTACCCGGACTTCTTCCGTGTTGTTCCTAGCGATGCTATCCAAGGGCCTGCTGCTGCAGCAATGATGGTTGACTCTGGAGCAACGAACCCAGCAATTCTTCACATGACCAACGACTACGGCTCTGGATTTGCTGATGCAATCGAAGCTGCCTGGTCTGGCGACGTCTGTGCAAAGATTGGATACGCAGAAACAACAACCGATGTTTCCGCAGAAGTATCTCAAATCGCTAGCGCTGGCTGTGACTCCGTCTTCATGGTTTCATACGTTACCGACGCAGCACTCATCCTCAACGAAGTTGCAGCACAGAACCTCTCTGCCA
>JAQXFL010000019.1 GCA_029250345.1 Candidatus Poseidoniaceae archaeon | reverse complement strand
TCATCCCTATCTGTTGCTCAACTCAAAGAGCGATGCAAGGCTGCCGGCCTACCTGTTGGCGGCAAGAAAGCAGACCTGATTGCTCGTCTATCCGAAGAAGAAGAGTGAACTCTCCGATACAACAATTCTCAATCAACCGTCCCGAAAGGATATTGATGAGGGCCTGCAGGAGTGAACAGTGGTAGCCATGTCAAGTCTTGAACAACTTGAAGAACAACTCATTGGCGATAATCCTGCACTTCCCTGTGAAGAATATTCACCTCTCGAAAAAGCATCGCTATGGCTTGCTATGTTGACCTTTGGAGCAGTGTTCGTTGGTTTCTTTGTGGCGAACGACCTTATCTGGACGGAAGGCCTCAAACCTGTTGTTTGGGATCCAATCGTTGAGGATGCAGGTTCGGCTGGTGATGCTGATTACAACCCAATGAACACACTTCTTTACACGTTCAGCATGCTTGCGAGCGTGGTCGTTCTTCAGGCTATTTTCCGAAAAATCAAGGTTCCAGCCGATGATCGAATGCTCATCGCTTTACTCGCATGGGTTTGTCTTGCTCCAGTTTTGCGTGTTCTAGAGGATGCTGATTTCTTTAATTCCGACATGGACTGGTTGTTTATTTCTCCGATTATTCACTTGCACTTGGCGGCTTGGCTGGTTGTTGTCGCCGGAATTTCACACTTCGTTGCTTCACAGTGGGAAAAAGACCGCAACGATAAGTCCGAAAACAAGATGCGCCGTTCAATGATTCCTATCCTCTCCCTAGGCTTGTTCTTCCACTGGAGTTTCCTGTACCAACCTGCTTATTCAGACCACGAATCGATGGGCATGCTGTGGGTTTGGCTCGGTCTATTCGCTTCATATGCAGTGCTGTTTTCGGTGCTCATCAAGACTCGTGGATGGCCTGCAATGACCCGTGGGCTACTTTCTTTCGGAAGTGCGGCCAGTACGCTTGGTCTCTTTCACTGGTTTCAGTTCCTCTCCACTCCATGGGCACAAGAGAGTTCACGAGTTTCCGAATCGATAGAGTGGTGGCCTTTATTTGTCGTTCTCGGCATTCCCGGTATGGTCTGCTATGCAATGTACCGTATAGGTAGAGATGACGCTCTTCAAATGAAACTTACAGGCTATGAAGCTGGTGTTTTGCCCGATGGCATTCGTATCAAATCCTGGGAGTCTGCTGGAGATGAAATTGACAATCACCCTGTTGAAATGCTTTCTCGACGTGCTTTACTCGCCAGTCCTATGGTATTGGCAATGGTCTACGGGCAACTGTGCGATGGTTTTGCAACCATGGTAGGAATCGATTTCTTCGGATACGGCGAGAAACACGTGGTTAGCAATCAAGTGATTGTTTACGGTGGAGAAATCAACAACATGCTTGGAATTAGTTTTGGTGAAGGAGCTTGGTTATTTGTCCTCATTAAGGCAGTCCTCATCGCTGCGATTACCATGATGTTCATTGAAATGAAGGTTGAGACACGGCAGAGGCACATCAGAATCCTCATTGTTTTGGCTGTACTCATTGTTGGATTAGCGCCTGGATTGCGGGACATTGGACGCCTAATGCTGGGCGTTTGAGAGTCGACCATCCGATACATTGGTTGTAGTAGTGTTAAAGACGGCATCCACCTCCCTTGGCTTGAGGGGTGAAGATGGACCGATTACCTACCCGTGTGAATCGAAGTGACCCAGAGTTTGGGGAACGTAAAGCGTTCAATTTGGCCCTCATAGAAACGCTGCAAGAGCGACTAGCTGTCGCATCAAACGGTGGCGGTGGTAAATACGTCGAACGTCACCGTAGCCGCGACAAGATGCTGGCAAGGGAACGTATTGAGCGAATCATTGACCCTGGAACTGCATTTCTCGAATTATCTCCATTGGCAGCGTTTGACCTGTACGATGGAAAGGCGCACTCAGCAGGAATCGTGACCGGTATTGGCATGGTTCACGGACGAGAATGCCTTTTCGTTGCTAATGATGCTACGGTCAAAGGCGGCTCTTACTATCCAATGACGGTGAAAAAGCACATTCGAGCACAAACTGTGGCTCACGAAAACCATCTTCCATGCATCTATTTGGTTGACTCCGGTGGTGCTTTCTTGCCAATGCAAGATGAGGTGTTCCCTGACATCGGGCACTTTGGCCGAATCTTCCGTAATCAGGCTCGAATGTCTGGGGACAAGATTCCACAAGTTGCTGCTGTTCTCGGTTCATGCACCGCTGGCGGTGCTTATGTGCCTGCAATGAGCGATGAATCGATTATTGTCAAGGGCAACGGCACCATTTTCCTTGCAGGTCCGCCGCTTGTCAAAGCGGCAACAGGTGAGGAAGTATCTGCTGAAGAACTCGGTGGCGCAGATGTACACACTTCGCAATCCGGTGTCGCAGATCACTTTGCTGAAGACGAGCCTGAAGCGTTACGTATGGTCCGTAACGTCGTCGAAAACCTCGGTCCAAGAACACTTGCACCTGCTGCAAGCGCCCCAGTCGAAGAGCCAGCACACGATGTTGATGATTTGCTAGGCCTCGTTCCAAGTGACAACAGAACGCCAGTCGATATCATGGAGATTATCGCACGCGTTGTCGACGGTTCTCGCTTCCATGAATTCAAATCTCGGTATGGGACGACGTTGGTTTGTGGTTTTGCTCATATCCACGGTCACAAGGTCGGTATTGTTGCAAACAACGGTATTCTGTTTTCTGAATCATCACTCAAGGGGGCGCACTTTGTTGAACTGTGTGGCCAACGGGGCATCCCTCTCGTGTTCCTGCAGAACATCACCGGTTTCATGGTAGGCAAGGACTACGAAGCAGGCGGTATCGCAAAGGACGGTGCGAAGTTAGTGACGGCTGTTTCATGCGTCAATGTACCCAAGTTCACCGTTATCATTGGCGGCTCTCATGGAGCGGGCAATTACGGTATGTGTGGGCGTGCGTTTGACCCACGATTCCTGTTCATGTGGCCGAACAGCCGAATTTCGGTTATGGGTGGGCCGCAAGCTGCCGATGTACTTGCAACGGTCAAACAAGATCAGCGCGCACGTGAAGGACTTGCTGCAATGGTTGGCGAAGAACTCGAAGCGTTCAGAGCACCGTTCTTGGAAAAGTACGAGACTGAAGGCAGCCCGTATTATTCGACTGCACGATTATGGGACGATGGTATCATCGATCCTAGGGACACGAGAGATGTTCTCGGTTTGTGCCTCGCTGCCGCTCGTAATGCCCCACTTCCTGACGACCGATTCGGCGTCTTCCGTATGTGAATAAATCAATTTAAAAATCAAAAATGCAATTGGAGTTTTTCAGATGACGCTTATGGACACACCGCCTCCAACCGAACTTGTATCACTTGTCATCGAAGATTCAGGGTGTCACATCAAATTGGATCGAGAAGACAAATTCAATGCTTTGAATATTCAAATGATTACTGAACTTTGTACGCTGTTTGATTGGACTGCTGAACGCAGTGTAGGTACGCAAGGAACGCTTGCAGACGCCAATGGAACTCCTTACCTACGTACGCTCGTGCTATCGGGCGCCGGACGGCATTTCTGCGCAGGCGCTGACATCAATATGATGCGAGATGCAGGCGCAAACACTCCTGAAGAGAATCGAATTGACTCGGAACGATTGGACCGTCTTTTCAACGGACTTTGGGCGCATCCGTGTTTTACAGTTGGCGCAATTCAAGGCGTGGCACTTGGCGGAGGTGCTGGACTTGTGGCTTGTTTGGACCACGTTATTGCAACTTCAAATGTTAAAATCGCCCTTTCCGAGGGTAAATTAGGTATTCTTCCCGCTGTGATTGGGCCCTATGTGTACCGACGCTTAGGTTCAGCCTGTTTCAGGAGACTTGCAATGCAAGCCAGCCGTATCGGTTCAGATGAAGCGCTTCGCACTGGTTTTATCGAAGCAGTGGTCGACGGTGTTGACGACCTATCACAGGCCGTTGACCTGCTTATCGATGAGGTACTCACTACAGGCCCGCAAGCAGTGACGCTTGCCAAAGAACTCACTCTCCAGTTCGATCGTTGGAACGGTACTGACGAAGAACTCCGTGAATACACACTCGATTTTACCAGCCGCATGCGAGGTTCAAGTGAAGGACAAGAAGGCCTTTCCTCTTTCCTCGAAAAGCGTGCAGCGAATTGGAAGAAGGAATGAGTGAACGCAATGGTCAGCAAAGTCTTGGTTGCTAATCGGGGAGAAATCGCTTGTCGAATTCTTCGTGCTTGCTCTGAGGCGGGTCTTGAGAGCGTTGCTATCTATGCTGAAAACGACGCTGCTTCTCTCTTTGTCGAACTTGCCGATGAATCGGTAATGTTGCACGGAGACACGATTGCAGAAACTTACCTTGACCAGAGCCAAATCTTGATGATTGCGGGTGAAACAGGCGCTGATGCCATCCATCCTGGTTTTGGTTTCCTTTCCGAACGGGCTGATTTCGCTCGTGCAGTAGCCGCTGCAGGCATACAATGGGTTGGCCCAAGCGCTAACGCAATTGAGAAAATGGGCGATAAAATGACCGCTCGCATTACAATGCGTGAAGCAGGAGTCCCCGTTATCCCTGGAGAAGAAATCGAATCAACCGATGAAGAAGAGGCTCTGGTGGCGATTCAACAAGCAAGTACTCGCGTCGGTTATCCTCTCCTTCTCAAAGCATCTTCTGGCGGTGGCGGAAAAGGAATGCGTGCTGTTGAACATCCCGATGAATTACTTGACGCTGCACGGAGCGCTCGCCGAGAAGCTCTCGCTGCCTTTGGAGACGGACGAGTATACCTTGAACGACTCTTGACCGGTTCAAAACACGTTGAGATTCAAGTCCTCGCAGACCGACACGGACGAACAATCCACCTGGGAGAGCGTGAATGCAGCGTTCAGCGCCGACATCAGAAAGTCTTCGAAGAAGCACCATGCGCCACAATGACTGAAGAGATTCGAGCAGCTATGGGCAAAGCCGCTGTAGCCGCTGCAATGGCCGTCAATTACGAAGGTGCTGGAACGGTGGAATTCCTCCTTGCACCGAACGGCGAGTTCTTCTTTTTGGAAATGAACACTCGAATTCAAGTCGAACATCCAGTTACCGAACTGGTGACGGGCGTTGATATTGTTCGTGAACAACTCCGCATTGCTGCTGGAGAGCCTATGTCGTGCGGTGAACTGCACATTCGAGGTCATGCAATCGAGGTCCGATTGTATGCTGAAGACGCTTCAAACAACTTCCTACCGGCAATTGGCCCACTTGCAGTTTTCATTCCTCCCGAAGGCCCGGGCATTCGACTGGATACTGGTGTTCGACAGGGGGATGAAGTCACTCCAAATTACGATCCGATGTTGGCGAAACTGATCGTGTGGGCTCCTTCACGTGAGGAGGCACTGCAACGGATGCGACGCTCATTGGAAGAATTCGTCGTTCTTGGAACAACGACGAATCTGCGTTTCCTACGCGAATTGTGTGATGTGCCGGATGTGATTGAAGGTACGACGGATACCACCATGATTGACCGGTTATGGCCTCAGGGATGGTCACCTTCCGTTCCAGTCCACATTGAAGACGCAGCACTCATGGCAGCAGCCGTAGGCCAGAGTGCAGGTTTACACCGTCTTCATTCAACATCATCAAGCGGTTCTGACGACCCATCAGGGCCAGTCAGTCCATTTGCAACACTTAGCAGGAGGTATCCTTGATGCACCATCAATTCAACAGCCCAGATGGGCCGGTTGATGTAACGGTTGCTAAACAAGGCGACGACTGGATTCTTGGCGAACACAAAGCCGTTCTGGAAAGCGATGGACGAATTCGAATCCATCTTGCCAACGGCGTTTCTGGTTTCGCTACGGTCGCTAAAGTCGGCGATAACTGGTGGGTTCATTTCCAAGGTCACACTTTCAACCTTGAACGCATTGAACCTGGAGCAACCCAAGGTGGAAACGACGGCGGATTAACTGCCCCAATGCCCGGAAAAATCCTCGATGTGTTGGTCAAAGAAGGGCAATCCGTTGAACCTGGTCAGACGCTTATGGTCCTCGAGGCTATGAAAATGGAGCATAGAATACTCGCTTCATCAACCGGAATCATCACCGATGTCTATTTCTCAGCAGGTGACCAAGTTCAACAAGGCTCAGTTCTGTTGGCAATGAATGAGGAAGAAGATTAGCGAACACGCCAGTCGCCAGAATCAATGATCGGATTCAAACTACCGTTCTGTTCATTGTACATGTAGGTCCAAGCCCACTCTGTTCCCTCATCTGTTTGTACTTCTACAATCGTGCGGATGTAGAGCGAATCATCAGACCCGTAGCCGTAAAATCCCTCAATACTGTCAAGCGTTTGCAGTGCAGAATACACCTGGTCGAGATGATACAGTTCGCCTTTGACGGTTCCATCGCCCGCAATCAAACCCGGGAAATCCCCTAAATTGGCTAATTTCCCCCTTATACTCGCTGAGCGTGCATCGCCGTTGCACAACTGTTTGGTTGTCGACGAACGAACCTCTCCTTCCATCAATGTCCCGTAGACGAAAATCTTCTCAACGGGAAAACTTGGTGAGAAATCTTCAATAGCATTTTTTAATTCTCCAATTGGGAGATTTCTCTTTTTCAACCCTTTTTCAATCAAGCCGATATACCGCTTCGTAGGTTGAATGAACTTGTCTTCTCGCCGCTGTGGGGTGACGCAGTAGGTCAGCGCTTCAACGAACGTCCCATCAGGAAGAGCGACCTGAACCGTACGGCGAGCGTAAACGCCTGCTTGAGTACCTTCTTTTTGATCCATTGCGGCTAAAGCGTCTTGGTTCATTGAGAACAGTACACCCGGAACTGCGTGTCCTCTACCGTTTTCGACAATATCTGCAGCGCCTCCGTCTCTGGTGCTCGAAAAGTAATGAAATTTCATGGTGTAATTCGGCAACCAGCACGGGCTTATCTCGACTAAACCATCGTAGGGTAGGTGTTTTCGTTCGCACCAACTCTTCCAGTCGGATAAATCCAAATTTGACCCGTATCCAAAATAGAGGACCCCCTCTTCAGCCATGTTTGTCCATCACGGCAAGGCTATTTCAACACTTACGCTTAACCCCAAGTGCATGGTTCAAGGGTTTCTTGCCCTCCCATGAAGGGTTGGAGGACTTCAGGTATACGGACTCGACCGTCTTCCATCTGATTTTGTTCCATGATCGCTACAAGAGCCCGTGAGGTTGCAACAGCTGTTGAATTGAGTGTATGTGCAATAGGTTGACCAGCATGGCCGGGTTGACCATAGCGGATCTGCAATCGATTCGCTTGGTAGTCGGTACAGTTGGAACACGATACAATTTCCTTGTACTGATTTGCACCCGGAATCCATGCCTCAAGATCGTACTTTCGAGCAGCGACTGTTCCCATATCGCCGGTACAGATGTTTACTACTTCGTAATGCATATCCAGTGCATCCCACAAGTCGAGACAGTTCTGCAGTAATTCTTCTTGCAGTTCCCACGATTGTTCTGGTGTGGCGATGATGATTTGCTCTATCTTGGTGAATTGGTGAACTCTCCAAATGCCTAAATCGGATTGTCCGTGTGAGCCGACTTCTCTTCGGAAGCAAGGTGAGACGCCCACAATTCGCAATGGCAAGTCCGCTTCAGGAATTGTTTCACCCATGAACATCGCCGTCAACGGGTGTTCCGCAGTGGCAATCATGTAGTAGCCATCAGGTTCAACACCATACATCACCGTTTCAAAGTCGGACAGGTCTGTAACGCCTTCATATGCATCGCGGTTCATCATCACAGGTGGTTGGACGAATGTATATCCACGTTCACGAATGAAGTTCACTGAGAATTGCTGGAGTGCAAACTCAAGACGAGCTAAATCGCCTTTAAGGAAAAAGAATCGACTGCCAACGATTTTTGCGGCTCGCTTCAAGTCAACCCATTTGTTCATTTCAATGAGTTCATTGTGCGTACGAGGTTCAAAATCAAACGTTGGCTTTTGTCCGTGAACGCTGTGCTGCGTGTTCCCTGATTCATCAGCCCCTCGGGGTACATCCGGGTGAAGGATATTCGGAATTGACATACGGAGTTTATCGCGTTCAGCCACTGCTGATTCAGTTTTCTTTTCCATTTCAGCGATTTGTGCTCCTAAATCAGCCACTTCTGCAAGAATACGTTGTGCTGCATCTTGGTCGCCCGATTTTTTTGCAGCACCAATTCCTCTTGCAGCCGTGTTTTTCTGCGCCCGTAATTGATTGGTTTCATGCTGAAGATTAATCCAGACTTGGTCAAGTTCAATCACCTGGTCAATCTTGTCATGGGGAATTCCACGCTTGTCGTGGTCTTTTCGAATCGTCTCCGGTTCATTTCGAAACAAGTTGATATCCAGCATTTTTACACCTCACAAGGTCAGTCCAAAGTCAAAGATTGCCCAGCCAACACCGGTAACAATTCCTCCGATGATGTAACCTAGAATCGCTCCACCGTTCAGTAACGGGAGTCCGGCTTGTGCCCGTCCACGAGCAACATATGTCATCAATGCGAAGTAGCCTACAAGGCCGCCAATCAATGTCGCCATGGCGATTTGGAAACCTTCGCTTCCGTCAATGTACTGAGCCGAAGATAAGACAAGCATACCTGGGAAGATGACATCACCTAATCCCATGAACATTGCATCCTTGCTCTGCTTCTTCGGTTGCTTGTTGTCGACCGGCCTTTGCGAGGGAGCTGCCATTTGCTGTGCAGGTGCAGCGTTCTTTTCCTTCATCGAAACGGTCTCATCGATGAATGAATATCCCTTTTCTTGAGGTGCTACAAGCAGGATAGGAAGGCGTAGTCCAATCATCGTATCTGCCAAGTCAAGCATGTGTTTCGAGCGATAAACAGCCCAAGCATCGTAGATTGCTGCTGCTATCATGAAGATGATGATCAAAGTTGGAACAAAAGTAACGCCCAGCATGACAATGACTCCAGAGCCGACCAATACGCCAACTGTGTTGACGACATACCATTCGCTGTGGACGTAAAGAAGAATCATCAGAATTGTGGTAATGAGGAGCGCTGCGATAAGCGGTCCTTCTGAGAACTGCGGTCCATCAAGGGCAAGCATTCCGCTTTCAATAGGCCCTGAGGCAAGAGAGGTTGTGCCGTTATCGTATGCTGCATTGAATTGAACAGAATCGTCTGAGAATGTGAACCAAGATGCCTTGAGATTTGGTTCGACATCAAAGGATATTCTGTTTATGAGGCTCTGTGTATGGAGCCAGTCGGCAGTTTCGCCGGTTGTAATGAGCATATCACTGAAACCACTTTCATCAAGGTCCGTGATTCGGACAGATTGGATGGTTTGGCCGTAACCGAGCAACGCAATCCTCGTTTGAGGTTCAAAGATGACACCATCGGATTCATTCCATTCATAGCCAGTAACGTCGCCGTTTTCATCACCAAGTAACAACAAACCTTCCAGTCCATTGCTTTCGTTCATGTCAACGGATGACCATGGAGAATGGCCGAAATCAGCGCTTGTGAAATTGCTCGTGGCGTTAACAGTAAACAGCACGCTTGCCATATCATTCGTATTTGGATTCAAGTCAAGAGCACCTGAATTCGATTCCAATTCAAGAACGGCAGCAGCAGTAGGTGTCACAATGAGAACCTTGTCATCGTCAATTACTTCCGAGTAAACAACGCCTTCTTGCGTATTCAATGCAGGAGGGAGGGACCATGCTGCTTGATAGGTCAAGTTTCCAGGGCTATCATCAAACGTATTGAAGCGAACCAGCTGCCCGTTTTGGTCGATAACATACATGGCGTCGTCGGCATGGAAAGCGAGTGTACAGCCACCTTCGAGATTACCAAGGGGGACAGGGTCATCGGTGTCGAGATATCGGTGGCAAGCATAAGAATCCTGCAATTCACCGGTTTCAGCATCAACATACCAAACAAAGCCTTGATTGGTAAAGGAATAGTAAACATCTGAAACCACGATGTTAAGTTGGCCGGTATCAGCATATGGAAGCCGCTCATGTGAAATGCTCCACTTTGAGGTGTTTGTTGACAGTCCGTCACCGTCGTAAACGCTTATTGAATCGTTCCATGTACTTGGTGAACCGATGAGTGAGTTGGTAATGTGCGTGTCCATGCCGTGGTGTGAATGGTAGGACATGCCAACCTCAGCGTCGCTGTCATAGTTGAACGGGTCTGCTTCCAAGTCGAGTACCATGACGTGAGTGAGAGGAACAGTAGAATACAAGAGTGCAATAGCGAGAACGCCCATTATTCCATATTTGATGATCCATTCTTTCTTGTATTTCGCAAGTAATAAGATCCCTGCAGTGAAGATGAAAATCATGACCAGTTGAAGCGCAATGTATCGAACTTGCCGTGCTCCTTCAACGCCGTAGGCTTGCAACTCTGCAATGTCGTACCATGGTCGAATGTACAGCGAAATCGCAATGGTTAGGATGAACATGAACATCATACCCATCATGGAGGGTAACTGCTCTTTCATCATCCAAAGCAATGTGTCTTCCTTACGCAATTGTGCTTGAACAGCGGCAAATTCCTCCGAAACCTTTCGCTTCGGTTCTGAGGTTGACTCCTGTTCGCTCATACCCTGTCGACTTCGGACACTCATATGAGGGTCGCGCATACCACGCCCCCGTAGGGGGCGAATGCAAGCGTCCCTTTTTGAGCCAAAGAAAAGGACTAATCACACCAACACTTCGCAAGGATGTGGTTGAAGCGCGAACTTGGCTTGAGTCGACCAAAAAGCGCGGTATGGCGTTAGGCTTGAAGGGAACAAGAACCGTGCTTGACCGTCTAGAACTTTCGTTGCCCGAACATATTCTCCATGTCGCAGGTAGCAACGGCAAAGGTACAGTTTGCGCACTTATGGCAACTTGCTTGGGTTTGGAAGGCATTGGAAATGTATTGTTCAGTTCACCCCATGTTGTGCGGCTTGAGGAACGGGTACGGCGCAATGGAATCCCGATTTCAAGCGAAGAGTTTGATCAAGCACTCCTCCTAATCCACGATGCTGCATGCGGCGAAACTCAGGACTCGACCGTTGATTTGACGTTCTTTGAAGTGACTTATCTGGTCGCTATGATTGCTTCTCAAGGAAGCAGCGTCTTGATTCTCGAAACCGGGTTAGGCGGACGCCTAGATGCGACTCGCTGCGGGCCTGCGACGGCCTGCTTGGTGACCTCAGTGACTCGAGAACACATGGATATTCTCGGAGATGACTTGCCAGCCATCGCCCGTGAAAAGGCTGCAATCGCTCGTCCAAACCGTCCATTATTCATCCGTGAACCCCTTGATTTCGAGGTTCTCAAAGCCATGAAGTTGGAAGCAAGTGAAGCCGGCAATGCGGAACTTGGAGAGGTTCTCTCTTCCGCAGAAGTTCATGTTGTTGAAATTGAAAACGGCTCTACAGTTCGTAACGAAGCATATTCACTCGCCTTCGCCATGTTTCAACACCTTGGTTTTCCAACCGATTCATTGGGTACTGCGCGAGATAATTTGCGGTGGCTTGCACGAATGCAATTCCTTCCTCGCTCTTCGACTTCATCCCATCCATACCTGCTTGATGCTGCCCACAACCCATCTGGGTTGCTCCGTATTTTACCAGAACTTAAACAGCAAATTACGAAACATGCTCCTCATTCGGCTGAAAAGCCAGTTTGGAGTTTAATTTTTGGGACATCTCCTCAAGAAGAATTGAGTCATTTCCTTGCACCGCTGTTGGAGTTTTGTCGTAAATATCCTCCAAAGAACATCGTTCTGACCAAACCCCAAGGCGGTAGATACCCCGGCGTATCACTCGACTCGTTGTCTCACCTCGGTTGGAACCGTGACGATGTGCAGTGCCACGAATTACCGAGAGATGCCATCCATTCTTTAGCAGCCTTTGATGCTGAACATGTTGGTTTAGTTGTCAGTTTAGGCTCTCTTTACTTGCAAGGTAATCTCTTGTCCGTCTTTGGGTGGAGCTCGGATGAGCACCTTTCGTTGTATGCGAAGGACTGATAGAGCGAAAGCCTGTGAGGCAACCGTTGAGAGCCATGAGTGAGAAATGGGACAATCGTTTTCTAGAATTGGCAAAGCATATTTCGGGTTGGAGTAAAGACCCTTCGACCAAGGTCGGTTGTGTTGTGGTTGGAGGCGACAGAGAGATTCGTTCGACTGGCTTCAACGGTTTCCCTCGAGGAATCAGTGATGATATGGACCGCCTAACCGACCGAGAAAAGAAGTATCCATTGATTTGTCATGCAGAGGAAAACGCAATCATGCACGCTGCCCGAATCGGTGTCTCGCTCAAGGGGAGCACCGCTTATGTTACTTGGCCGCCTTGTTCCCGTTGTGCCCGCTCGTTGATCCAAGCAGGTATCGTTGAAATTGTTTATCCTGAGACAAACGGCATACCTGAGCGATGGCAAGATGATTTCGATACCTCAAACGGCATGTTGCATGAGGCAGGAATTCAAGTTCGTACCGTTTGATGATGAACCGACGACTTGATGTTGTCGTTCCCTGTAAGCCTACCATGCGAGGTGGTCTCTTTGCTGTGTTCTTGACCCTCGTGCTGTTGTGTTCGGGTTGTGTGGCACCGAGCGTCGATACTTCTTCGTTGCGAGAAGGTGATGACTCTGACCAGCCGTCCGAGGCTTGCAACGGTTTGATTGTACTCTGCCAACGAACCTACGATAACGTCACATTCCCTGAAACGCACAACGCCTTCTCAACCCATCAAGATGGAATCTATTATCCAGCGAGTAACCACCAAACCGGCCTCGATGCACAATGGGCGGCTGGCATGCGTGCTTTCATGATTGACACACACTATGAGACACTTGGCGATGAGCGAATAGAATCGGTTCGTCTGTGCCACGGAGACGATGACCGGGGGTTCAGTCCGTGCACCTACGGCAATGTCGATTCAGTGTCTTGGCTTTCAAATTTGCAATCGAAGATGGACGAAAACCCTCGCGATGTCGTCACTTTGTTGGTTGAAAATTACGTACAGCCCGACCATTTACTGGCCGTATTTGAACAAGCCAATCTCAAAGAAAAAATGTACATCCACACCCTCGACACGGCTTGGCCAACGCTCCAACAAATGATTGAACAGGAGACGACTTTGGTTGTCTTTTGGGAACAAGGGGGAGATACTTCCCACCCTTGGGTTCATGATTTCTTGACCTACAGTTGGACAACCAACTACGCCGAAGAGAACACTGAAGACATGAATTGCGATCTCCTTCGGGGCGATGTCGAACAAGAAGTCTACCACATGAACAACTGGCTCCGGGGTCCTTTGGGACTTTCAGACCCGTCGAGAGGGGATGAAGCGAACGATGTTGACTTTCTCGTTCAAAGAGCTACAGAGTGCTGGCAACAGCACGGTAAGCGGCCAACGTTCATTGCAGTCGATTGGTGGGAGGATGGAGACGTAGTTGCCGCAGCACTCGCCATCAATCAACTTGAATCGTTGAGCGATTAATTCCAGAACCTTCGCGTTCGTGCGTATTCAATTTCCGCATTGTGGATGGTTTCAAGCAATCCTTCCATGTTGTTCCTCTGAACTTTACGCAGAATACGTTGTGCAGTCGCTTCGCCAATACCACGGCCCATGAGGCTGAGAATGGCTTCATAGCCTCTTGATTGTACGATTGATGCGTTCTTCATCATACGGGCCTGATCCTTTTCGTCGTCTGAACTCACCCAATCCACAAGCATCGATTGCATCCGTTCAGGGGCGCACGCAAGCATAGAACCCCTGCACTTCAAGCACGATTTAATCCCGTCAATTTCCAGATAGCGAGCCACTCGGAATCGGCGAACTGCTTTGCACTTTAAGCAGCAGAGAACCGCTCGCTCATTGGTAAGTCGGCCCTTCAGTTGTTTTCGAACTTGGGCGTTATCCCAATTCGGTAGTAGCATGTCCCTACTTGAGTGGTTGGACAAGCCAATCGGTCCTGAAGCGGTTATTTTCAACTGAATATTCCCGCTCTGAATGGAACGCATGACGTCGCGTACGCCGATGACATCCATTCGTTCGTGGAACAGTTTTGACAGAACTTCTTCCATGACTACCGTGCCACGGTACTTTCGCAGAAGTGCTTGGAGGTTGATCTTACGAGGATCCACACCGTGTCGCAGGATACCAAACGTCTTGGCAACTTGAGCAAACCTCCATCGAACTTGCCGAGAGTTTGGCAAGGTTACGCTCAGCAATCCTTCAATAGCATCAGGTGGAGTTTCCATCAGCCACGCTTGTATTTCTTCGGGGTTTACCGCTCCAGTCTGCAGAGCAATGCGAGTCGGTTCTACAACCAATCGTCCCCACTTTCCCGTCTTCGTTGTCGCCATAGCCATCAGGAAATGCCCCAAACCTTCGTTGATACGAGAGCCATGGCATGAATTGATGACAATAGCGTCTTCACGTCTTTCTAAAGTCATCAATCGGTCGGTTGGCAAGAATTCCGTCGCCTCAACGTGCGCAGTTATGCTCTCAGCCATCACACCGAGGGCTTCCTCATCGATGGGGTGTTCGGCAAGGGTTGAATGACGATCAGCAAAAATCCCCTCGGTATCGATTGAAAGAACATCGAGTTCACCGTTGCTTGCGTTATCAAACAATTTCAAGTCGTCAGCAATAAGTTGACGCAGTCGTCCTATGTCTCGCCCGATGGCTTTTGGAACGGGTGGTAATTCTCCAACCCACCTTGGTGCTTCCGCTTTATCTGAAACAGGCGCTACGAGCAGTTCTGATTGTTCGGGGTCTGCATCGATAATCAACCAAGTCCGGCCTGCCATTACGAATTGGCGACGGCTTCCATCATCGTCTTCTCCGCTGTCGTTTAGCGACAATACGAACGCCTCGTCGACGCTGCCCAAACTGCGACGAGTCACTGCATCCCGAACGCGATACGATTGCTTGTCGGGAATCATTGAAAGGTGGTTTGTCACCCATTGACGGGTTCTGCCCGCAGTCGAAAACCATCCATCTTTGAACGGAAGAGGTACATCGACATCGCGGTTTTTGAAGGAATCAGGCACTTCTTCATCAGGTAACGAAAACAGAGGTCGCTCTTCCGGTAAAGGGTGCCCTTTCTTCACCGCTTCTTCCATTGCAACGGTGTAAACTGCCTTTGGCCACCGATACCAGGGAACTTCACTTGGGTCGGGCGTGAATCGTAGTATCCATCCATCCGCTAAGACTCGAAGAAGGGATTCGGTGTCAGTTCGTTCCCATCCTTCAAACTGAGATACTTTGGCAAGAATATCGGTTGCTTCGTTGATCGATACTGCATTCATTGAATGCGCCATGAGAACAAGTTGGTTTGCAGCAACCGATAACGGGCGATTACGCCATTCAATGGATTCAATGTGCCCAAGCATTGCACGGCGGCCAACCACCGCACTTTCTGCTAGGTCGTCTGTGTCCCACGACAACAGGTGTCCTTTCCCGACACCATCGAGACGGTGGTCTGCCCGGCCAACCCGTTGAAGCATTCTGTCAACGGAGCGTGGGCTCTTAATCTGCAGTATTCTCCGTATCTTTCCAACGTCGATTCCGAGTTCCAGGCTTGATGTACATACCAAGCCTGCTAATTCTCCGCTGCGTAATTTATCTTCCATTTCACGTCGGGTTTCTGCGGCCAGTGAACCGTGGTGGACACCTATGTCTACATCTGGAGCCATCGATTGTAGGCGACTGGCTATCGTTTCGGCATCGCTTCTGCTGTTGACGAAGACCAGACACGGAGGTTCACTTCTCAAGATTTCCACCATGCGGCGGAAACTTGCGTGGGCGCGAGGCTGGATGCTCAATTCGAGCGCTCCGATTTCATCTTCAGGAAGCGTTAGAGCACACTCGACGGAGAGGTCTGTGGTTCTGTTTCCGGTTGTAATGAGAGCTTTGCCTTTTTTTGGAGACAGCCATTGTGCGACTTCGTCAGGGTTTCCAACCGTTGCAGAAAGACCAATTCGTTGTACGGGGCGACCAGAGAGCGCTTCCATTCGCTCTAAGCCAACGGAGAGTTGCCAGCCTCTTTCACTTGCCGCCAAGTCGTGAACTTCATCGATGATTACCGCTTGAACTCGCTTCAACAATTCACGTAAATTTTTCCCGGTAAACATCAATTGAAACGTTTCAGGAGTCGTAACCAGTAAGTCAGGTGGATTACGTACCTGCCGGCTTCGTTCACTTTGCTTGGTATCTCCGTGCCGTAATCCTACTTTGAGACCGACTGCTTCAGTAATTTCGTTCAGTCGTCGGTCAACGTCACGATTGAGTGCCCGAAGCGGTGTGATGTAGAGTATTGAGAGGGGCTTCCATCCTTC
>JAQXFL010000009.1 GCA_029250345.1 Candidatus Poseidoniaceae archaeon | reverse complement strand
CTAATCGTCTTGAGTTTATTAGGGGTTGAATCCACAAATCATCGATGCTAATCGACACGCCCTTCGGACAACTCATGGTTAACATGGAACTCTCTCACAACAGAGTCATGGCTGTTCTTCGCGCTCTCATTTGGTGCGACACCATCGTAGAAGGGAGTCTTTGGCAGAAGTCTTCGCGAGAAGGCTTTGTTTCGCTTACACAAACCATTAACGGACAATTTCTCGAAGTTTTCCCACTCCGTGCTGCTTCACTTGATGCTGGCAATCCTACGCAGTTTCAGCGCAACCACCTCCCAATCGATCTCAACGGCCAAAGCGCTTGTGTCCGTTCTCACTCAGCGGCTCGACCACGGCCTTTACACGCGGACATGGTTGCCAGTATACTTCTCTTGTTAGGTACTGCAGATTTCGACCCGCTTCAAGTACCTCTCACTCTCATGGCTATTCTTACCGAAGAACAACGGGCTCTCCTGCCACCTCAGCAAACCAACAACCATCTTCATGCCCCACGTCTGGCTTCTCATCCATTCGAGTGCAACGACGAAGAAGCACGGCAGTTTTTCCAGGAGCAACCGGCCGCCGATTGGAGCCATCATGCTCGCCGTCTTTCGGCGACACGACACCAATCGACACTCCGCTGGGTACTTCTCCATATGGCGAGAGAGGAGACCGATGCTTACGGCGTTAGCCGATGGATGTCGCAGAGATTTTATTCCTGCCAACATATCTTCACCGAACACGATATTGAACACTTTCTCAACCATGAAGATCAATCTCTGCGTTCATGGGCTGTGGAGAACTTACGATCGACCGATACGGAACATCAACTGAATCTGTTGGAGCCTATGCTCGCTGACAACTCTTCCGCAGTCCTGCACAAAGTCATGACGAGAATCCGCTCATTGTCCATCGAAACTCAACACAAACTCGACCTGTTTCGACCGGTTCTTGAATCGCAATGCCACGTGGCAATAACTCATCTCGGCCATCTTGATATTGAACCATCACTCAAGCTCGAAATACTGCAACCATATCTCGGAGATGAGAATCCCAATATTGTGGTGAGTACAATTCGCGCCCTCCGTCATTCAGGTGATGAATCAACAGAGCAGATGTTAATCTCGAATTTCGATCATGCCGATGACCTTGTAGTGCGTTGTCTTTTGCTGAGCATAGAGTCTTTTGGGCCTTGGTTTGAATCGCAAATACCGTTGTATTATGAACGTCCGAATCTTCATCAGGCACTGCTTTCAGCGCTTGAGAGAGCTGAGGGTTTTTCTCCAGTATCTTACATTACTCAATTGCTGAACGGTCAACGGAACACCATCATAGTACGAGGAATCTCTACGCTTGCTAAGGTTGGATGTAAGCAAGCAATCAAGACCATTGGAAACTATCTTTTAGCGTTTAAATCGATTTATGTCCGACGAAACGCTGCCGAATATCTTGGGGAAACGGGTCATGAATCTGCACTCGAATATCTTGAGGCAGCCTTGATGGATGCTTCACCTGGTGTTCGGCAATCTTCACTGCGGTCAATTGCACAAATCCACGCAGTTCAACATTCGTGGTAGTCTTGTCACTCCTCTGGACCGTTGCCCACTTTCAGTCGCCGTGCCAAGTTCTCTTGCTCTTCCATCGTGTTTCTTAGAATGAGTCCGTGCAAGGTATTGATTTTCTTGTTCTCAACCAAAGAGTTCACTTGTTGTTCGAGAGCGTATAGTTCGTTTTCATCTTGAGTGCCTCGAATTTCATTGCGTAGCGATTCAAATCTTCTCTTCTTGGAGATGAAGAAATACAGATAAAGCGGAATGAGCAAAAATGGAATCACCAATTCCTCTGTGACGATTTCAATGACGCCGGAGACTGAGATTTCTATGGCTTCAGCATCGTAGGCCGAACTGGCCTGGAAACCACCTTGATAGAAGAAACCAGTATTGATGCCGAAATACTGATTGAAGGGCGTTTTGTCAACATCCAACGGATCTGAGCCGCGGTCTTGCTCGATGATATCTGGCCATCCATCGTTGTCATCGTCATCATCAATCGCATCCGGTAACGTGTCGAAGTCTGAGTCCTCAGGGACAGAATTCGGGTCCATGGGGTCGTAGTAGGTGAGTACCAAGGACGCAGCAACTTCCATTTCGTTTGAGATGCCATCGCCATCGATGTCCGTGTCCAATACATCCGGGATCCAGTCCATGTCCATGTCTGAGCATCCAAACAAAACTTCTCGACTCGTTCCAAACTTTAACGGGCAATCATCGGTGATATCGAGATTGACTTGATCTGCAAACATGTCACCGTCTTGATCGCTCCATGCATCACTTCGCTGAGGAAATACATCAGCTCCATCGGAGTGATTCCACGAGCTGTCCGCATCCGAATACCCGTCACCGTCGGAATCAGGACAACCAATACGGTCGTTGGCGGAGTTGCCCGCCACATCAGGGCAAGCATCCGTTTCATCGTAACCGTCATCGTCAGAATCAACAAAGAAGAAGTTCACTTCTTCAAGTTCGGTTTCATTCGCTTGGTTCTCACTGACGCTTAGGGCGAAAAGCAGAGCCAGTGCGAGTAGGAATGGCAGAATGACTTTGTTACGCACAACTGTTTTACTGCATGGTCGTTTATGAAAGCCACTGCCTATATGTCATAAAGGCGTAAGAATGAAGAGGGATATTC
>JAQXFL010000002.1 GCA_029250345.1 Candidatus Poseidoniaceae archaeon | reverse complement strand
AGCGCCGTCTTCAGTGGACCAGAATCCATCTGCATCGGAGTAGCCATCTTCATCGGCATCGAAGCATCCGAGGCGGTCAGCGGTCGAGGTACCAGCTTGACTTGGGCAGTCATCGGGAGTGGTACCAGCAGTGTTGTCGCCAAAGCCATCGCCATCGGCGTCTGCCCATTGTGTTGCGTCATTATCGAAGGCATCATCCAAGTCCGCCCAACCATCACCATCAGCATCGGGGCAAGCGTTCTTGCCGCCAAGGGTCGAGTCGCCTGCTTGGTTTGGACAATCATCGAAGGTGTCAGCCCAACTGTCACCGTCAGAGTCGAGGCATCCTTGCGTGCCATTTAGCGAAGTACCGAAGAGCGTCGGGCAATCATCGTTGACGTCTTCAAAGCCATCGTTATCATCATCGGCGTCCTCATCGCTGTCACGGCAACCATCGCCGTCGATGTCATTGGTGGCATCGGAAACCCATGTTGGGCGAGGTGGCGCGTAACTTGTGTAGGGACAGTTGTCATCAACATCGTCAATTTCGTCGTTATCGTCGTCAGTGTCCTCGACATCGTCCTTGCAACCATCGTTGTCCCAGTCGGTGGAAGCAGACGGGTTGGAAGTGTCTTGGCTGCTTGTCCAGTTGAACTGACCGCCACGTGGGCAGAGATCGGGGAAGTTGTCGGTCAAGCCGTCGTTGTCATCATCAGAATCACAAGAATCGCCCTGAGCGTCACCATCGGTGTTGTCTTGAGTTGGGTTGGAAACATTCGGGCAATTGTCTGCAAAGTCAGGTACGCCATCGAAATCTGCGTCTTTCTTTGAACTCGGATCAATCGACCAAATCATGGCGTCCCAGTTGGATGCCGAGGTGAGCGAAAGCGTACCTTTGTTCATGGAACCGCCAGCAAGAGCGCCCCCTACCGTGACAATATCAGATTCGTTGATGGCGAGAGAGTACAGCACTTCGTAAGCGGAACTCGAGGTTGACTCAAGCCACTCCCACGAACCACTTGCAGAAAGTGCACCAATCACGCCGTCATAGTTACCACTGACCACGGCAGAGTAAGACCCACCTGTGTAGGTGTTCCCGATTGTTGTCACGATGAAGACTTCATCCATGGAGTTGATAGCAATGTCACCCACAGAATCGGTGTCAGTGGTGCCGCCAGTTGCAGCCCAACTTGAGCCAGAGAGGGTGTTGAATGGATTCTTCAACACAAATGAGTCATGAGCGCCTTGTGAAGCCGTAATTGACCAAGCACCGGATGGACCGGAGCCTTGGAGGGTGCCGTCATACAAACCGCCGAGGTAGATATCACCGTTCATGCTGATTTCCATTGACCCGACTTGTGTGTCTTGATTTGGGGTTCCAAGACCAGTCAGGGCCTTGACAACTCCCGAGGAATCGTAGGTGAGGAAAAACGTGTCACTGTTCCCAACTGGGAAGTAAGAGTTTGTTCCGAAAATAAGGTTGCCAAAGGTGATACCGGCAACGTAAATATCGCCTGTTGAGTCGACTTCCACGCCCGCAACAATTTGGTTTCCAACGCCGCCGCCTGAAGATGCCCACTTGAGGATGCCTTGCACGCCGTCAATCTTCGCAACGTAGACTTCGGGGTTTGTCACATTGAATGTAGAGCCACCGAAATCAGTTTCTCCTTGGTGCGTACCTGCAACGATGACGTCTCCGTTCTGATCGATTGTGACTGCAGCTGGTTCACTGAACTCTTGAGAATTGTTCACCACGGTTTGGAAGGTATGAGCCCAAAGCCACTGCCCACTTGGATCGGCCATAGCGACGAATGTATCGGCGGAGCCGCTTGCGATGGTGATGGTTCCAAATTCGATTGCACCGGTGTATGTACCAGTCACAACAATTTCGCCACCCATGCCAACTGCAAGGTCTGCAAAGATGGAGATCCCACCATTTCCAACAGGATTGTGATTCGCACCAAGCACATACTGGTATTGGCCTGAACTGTCGACTGCGCCGACATAGAATTCACTGCTGTAGGGACTTGTTGGTGCCAGGGTCTTGGTGCCAAAGGTGAGTGTCTGAGAATTGCTGGTGTTCCAACTACCGCCAAAGGCATAGAAACCAGGAGAGTATTCCATGGCTTCAACAAATTCTGCTCCGTTGGCAGTACCTCCACCAACAAGCATTGGGTTGGAGGTGCTTGCACCGGATTGAATGCGTTGGACTGGATTTAATTCACTCAATTCCACGACTTCATCGTTGTCTGCTTGGTACGCAGGAATTGAGATCGGTGCAAGGAGGGAAATCAACAGCAAGACGATGATAGAAGTCGCAGCAGTTCGGAGCATGACGGTTGCCATGCTCTCTCCTTGAGCCTAAAGGCAATGAAGGCTTCCATTGGCTGACCAAGGGAAGAGAAACACCCCAAGGGGCGTCACGCTTCACTCGAGGTTGGTTTCAAGGGTGAGCAAATCACTGTCACCAGCATCGATGATGCTGATGGTGGAAACCGAGAATGGCTTACCACAAGCGATGCCGAGTTCACGGTTGACCATCGATGCACGGAACTTGGTCACTTCTGGGTGACGGGCGTGCAGGTCATCGGTAAATTCGGTTGGACAGTTCGCAGCTAGAATGATGAGTTTTGCTTCACCACGTGCACAAGCGTCGAGCGCTTGGCGTTGGCCAAATCGTAGGTTTCCAGTTGCAATTGCGTTTTTCAGTTGTCGGCTTAGATCCATATTTTTTTCCTCCATACTCCACTTTGTTTCTCATGGTTGGACAATCACTCAGGGATGTAGTACAGTTCAACACTGCCGGTTCCCAAGGAAATTGGTTGACCGACGATGATGTTCTCTGCAACACCAGTCAGGTAATCTCGCTCACCAATGATACCAGCCTTGAGCAGGTGGTTCACGGTGACTTCGAACGCAGCACGGGCCAAGATACTGTGCTTGGTACCCGACACACCGTGACGGCCAATAGCACGCACTTCACCTTCAGAAGTCATGACGTCGGCGACCATCAACAAGTGACGCACGTCGACTTCAAGTCGGGCGCCATCGAGTGTGGCTTGCAGTTCGTTGATGATGGCTTGGCGAGCAGCCTCAATACCAAGGAAATCGTAGATTTCGATGATGTTGTTGGTGTAGGTTCGGGTTCGATCGATGGTTTCGATTTCGCTCACACGGGTGAGGTTGGAACCGATGGTCGAGAGGTAGTACTCGCCCGTTTTGTCATCAAGTTGCACGTTGGCTCGCTCGATGTTAGGGATACCCTTGAGTCGCATGTCGCGAATCTTCTCTTCGAGTTGAAGCAGCATGGTGTAGGATGGCGGGTTCTCTGCCAACTCTGCGAGGTCTTCCTGGGAGTGGACACCCGGGATGAGCGTCAATGTTGCTGGGTTCTTTTCCTTGTCAGGTTGGACGAGGAGGCGTGTTGCCCGCTCGAGCTTGTCCTTGACTTCCAAACCGGTCATGTTCTTCTGCTTCAGGTTGCCCTTGTTGAGCTTGAGAACCAAACGGCGCTGTGCGACGTCAGTCTCGAGGGTTGCGATGTTGACCGTGGTGGTCACTTCGATGGCCGCTGCAAGTTTCTGAGCCTCTTTGGCGTCGTGCTTCTTGTCACCCAACAGGCAGATGGTCATGGTCGGCGTGTTTGGCACCTTTCGGGCGTCGACAATCTCGATGATACGAGGCAAACCTTGAGTCACGTTGACCGTTGCAACACCCGCATAGTGGAACGTACGCATGGTCATCTGTGTACCTGGTTCACCAATGGATTGTGCAGTGATAATTCCGGCTGCTTCGTAAGGATCGATGCTTGCCTTGTCAAGAGCGACAACGGCTTCTTCGACGACCTTCTTTGCTTGAGGCTTGGTCAACTTCTTCTTTCCACGAGCGTGGATGGCCACGGTAAGGTCGTGGTAGATTCGGTTGGTGAATCGAGTTGATCCGTTGGCTTCAACAGCTGCTTGGAGAGCGGTGAAGACGGGGTCCTCTGCCAACTCATCAACGTAGGTTGCGAGTTTTTCCTCTCCATCGTAGGTATCCATGTCAGCAGTGGTCTTTGCACGGGACAAACGGCCAGTGCGTCGCTTGAGACGAACCGAGGTTGTTGGGCCAGTGTTTTCACTGTTGGAGTCGCCGCCTTTCTTGGAAGCGGAATCGATGGTTGCTTTGATGGTTGCAGCAGTTTCGGAGTCGGTTTCACACAGTTGTGCGATTTCGCCAGCAGCGAGGATCTTGACATCGTCCCACTTCTTGTCATCAGCAAGGGTGTGAGCATAGTTTTCTGCAATGCCCAAATCCATGAGCTTCTTCTTGGTTGCACTCTTTACGACCATCAGTTCTCACCTCCGTCTGTTTCGCCATGTTCAAGATCATCGGCGTCGATTCTAGCCATTGGTTCGTAGGAGTCACGAACGTCGACCGTTGCGCCTTCAGTTCCAAGAGCCTCATCGACGATGACGTCGATGTTGAACGGAGAACCGTGCACACCACGGGACGGGTCAATACCGTCTTCACCGTAGCTGAATTGGATGATTCTGTTAGCAGTGTTACGAACGGACAACATGTCGTCGTCGAAGACCTTCAAATCGTCCATTGCGTTAATCAGTCGGCGTTGCATGTATCCAGACTTTGCAGTACGGACAGCAGTATCGACCAGTGATTCCCGACCGGAAACGGAGAGCATAAAGAACTCCGTTGGCTCAAGTCCACGCTTGAATGAGCTGGAGATGAAACCACGGTCTGCTGCTGCACGTCCACCACGGCGGAAGTGAGGCAAGACACGTTCGTTGTATCCACGCTCGAGACGCTTTCCACGAACCTTTGCTTGTCCAATGGAACCGGCCATCATGTTCAGGTTGTCCATGGAACCACGGGCTCCAGAGATTGCCATGTTGACCGCAGCGTTGGTTGAACCGGATTGTGCGAGTTCGTCCTTTGCAATGTCACCAGCTTCTTGCTTACCTTGGTCAAGCAAGACCATGATGTCTTCTTCAAGGGTTTCACGAGCGGTTCGACCAGGTCGGGATTCGTAGCCACGGCCTTCCTTTCCGAACTTGTCGAGTGCGGCCTGAACAGCCACACCAGCATCCACGTTTGCCTTGATGATTGCATCAAGCGCTTCTGTGCTGAGATCTTCGTCGTCGATACCGGTGGTAAATCCGAGCGAGGTACAAGCAGCAATCGAGAGTCGGGTGAACTCGTCGAGGAAACGAGCGCCTTCTTCAGGACCGTTGGTTTGAACGATGGCGTCAAGGAGACGTCCGTCTTCTGCACCAATGGCACGCTTGTCGAGGGTTCCTTCGACCTTACCGTTCTTGACGACGACTTCGTCGTTCGATCGGCTTCGGAATCGTAGGTGGATGTTGTCAGGGATGATCAGCGAGATGATGTCTTGGCCACGGAAGCATTCCTTACCGTTAGCGTCCTTGACAATCTCTGGCAATCCGCCTTCCCAGTTGATGCTACCGAGCATTTCCAATCCATGCCGTCGGTTGATCAGCGTTCCAGGGCGGCTCAAGAGGTAAGCACCGGAGATGTGGTCGTGGATTCCACCAATCACCGCACCGCCGTAGCGAGGGGTGAGGATGTGTTCTTGGACACGCATCAAAATCTTGGCTTCTGCACGTGCTTCTTCTGATTGAATCACGTGGAGGTTCATTTCGTCACCGTCAAAGTCAGCGTTGTACGGGGTACAAACTGCCAAGTTGAACCGGAAGGTGTGGCCCTTCATGACACGGACTTCGTGAACCATCATGGACATGCGGTGCAACGAAGGTTGTCGGTTGAAGATAGCAACGTCACCGTCGATCAGGTGTCGCTCAACGAGCAAACCTGGCTTCGGGTTACCATTTCGGTCGATGGTTGAAAGTCGGTCTTCGACACGTGTGGTGTCGCCCCACTCATCGGCTGGGCTGCCACAGTGAGGGCAGGAAACCTTGAGGTGGTCTGGAAGTGGTTCTGGGTGAGCCTTGTCGGCTTGTGCCAAATCCCACATCCATCGGTAGTGGAGCTTTGCGCCACCATCATCTTCAGGAAGGCGATGACCGTCAAGGGTCTCGCCACGAAGGTTTGCGAGGGTTGCGTGATCGTCCACGATGTACGATGTTTCGGTGGTACCATCGGTGGCGATGGAAATCTGAGGCTTAATGACCAAACCAGGGAGGAAGTTTGGTGCAGGCAACACAGAGTGGATGTCGAGGCGACCGGTCGTCTCGTCGTTACACTCAGGGTTGTGGCATCGGAATCCAGCGTTGATCAATCGGCTTCGCTGATTGATACGGACACGTCGACCGTCACCGCGGATGATGTAGTTCACACCAGGGTGAACATCAGGACCACGGAGGATCATTTGACGCATTTGCTCTCGGTTTCGAGAAGTCACACGGATCGGTACGGTCAGTTCCTTTGCAATCTTGGTTGGCACACCAACTTCGTTCACGCCGAGGTATGGATCTGGGGAGATGACAGACCGAGCACAGAAGTTGACACGCTTACCGGACAAGTTGCTACGGAATCGCCCTTCCTTACCCTTGAGTCGCTGAGTGAGCGTCTTGAGGGTTCGGCCGGAGCGGTGGCGTGCTGGTGGGATACCGGAGGTTTGGTTGTCGAAGTAGGTCGTTACGTGGTATTGCAACAATTCCCAAAGGTCTTCAACAATCAACTGAGGTGCACCGGAGTCACGGTTTTCACGGAGTCGTTGGTTGATACGTAGAACGTCAACGAGCTTGTGAGTCAAGTCGTCTTCCGAGCGGTCGCCACTGTCAAGAGTGATCGACGGACGAACGGTGATTGGAGGCACTGGAAGCACCTTCAAAACAATCCATTCAGGTCGGTTTTGCTTGTCCATACCGATGAAAATAAGGTGATCGGATGGGATGCCACTCAACCATTCACGGACGTCACGAGGGTTGAGCTTGCGCCATCCTTCGTCCTTGCCGCTTTGGCCCTTTGCTTCCTTCTTTTCCTTGAAGGTCGTAGGCTTGTCGAGTGCAATCTTACCCTGTGCTTCACCACAGTGCATACAGACACCACGGCTTGAGTGGGTGGTGACCTTTTCGACTTCCTTGATGATCTTCGAGAATTCAGTGGAACCGACACCGTGCTTGATACGAATATCGTTGATGCGGGTTCGGAAGTAATCTTGCTCGGAGAGTTCAGGGTTCGATGGGTGGGAACCGCTTTCCTTGTGGAGCAAAATCTCGCTGCACTTGCTGCATGTTGCTTTGAGTGCGGTCTTGATAAGGTTCACGAAACCAATGTGCATGACTGGAAGTTCGAGTTGAATGTGACCGAAGTGGCCAGGAGATTCGTCGTACTTGCAGTTGTCTGTTGGGCAAACCAATCCAGGTTCGATAACACCCATGTGAGGGTCCATCAATCCTTGGCGGTAAGCGTGTCCATCGTCCTTGTATGTGTCAGCAGTTTTCACTTCGACAGCGGACATTTGACGGATTTCTTTGGGTTCCATTAGGCCAAAACGAATCTGAGCGATACGCTTTGGAATCATTGTATTTTTCTGACTCATCTTCGGTCCTCCAGTTCAAGACGCATGGCCACACCTAAACTCTTCATTTCGTCGAGGAGCAGCTTGAATGCATAGGATGTTTGTACTTTGTACACTTCTGCGCCATCGCCGTGAATCGGGCTGACGTAGGTGCGTCGTTTCGGGTCGTACCAAGCGATGTGACCGGATTGGGCACAGACATACATGTCAATACCGTCCGATTCATCGAGCAGTCGATCCTTGATGACCATCGATGCACCGTGTGCAATCAAACAGTCACGTTCCATTTCACCGAATCGCAGACCACCTTGGCGGGCACGACCTTCAGTAGGCTGGCGAGTAAGGATTTGAACACGTCCACGAGAACGGGCGTGAATCTTCGACGACACCAAATGGTGCAAACGCTGGTAGTAGATACAGCCGATGAAAATATCAGCAGGGTAAACTTCTCCAGTTTCACCGTTAATCATTGTCTCACGGCCGGTGTGGGCAAGTCCGTTTCGGACAAGTCCGTCACGTAGACTTCCTTCCTTTTCTCCACGGAAAGCGGTAGCATCGATACGACGACCTTCCATCGAACCAACTTTACCACCGATCATTTCCAGAACGTGTGCAACAGTCATTCGCGATGGAATAGCGTGTGGGTTGATGACCAGGTCAGGAACGATACCGTCTGCGGTGAACGGCATATCTTCAGGTTCAACAAGGCGTCCAATAACACCCTTTTGTCCGTGTCGAGATGCGAATTTGTCACCAACTTCTGGGACCTTGTGACTTCGAACCATAACTCGGACCAAGCGGCCTGAGTCAAGAGATTCGGTCACGTAGACATTGTCGACGTATCCCTTCTCACCGTGTCGGACGAGCATCGAAGATTCACGTCGTTCTTGAGCAAGGAGGAAAGCTCCACCAGCGGATTCTTCGAGGAATCGAGGTGGGCTGGTCTTACCGACCAAAACATCGCCACCTTCGAGGTACATCTCAGGCAATGGCAATCCATCTGCTTCGAGATGTCGGTAGGCCTCTTCAGGTTTGAGTCCCTTGACTTCTTGCAGCGAGCTGCCTGGCTTTTCGATTTCTTCGACTTGGCCACCAGGGAATCGGCGGCGTTCGGCGTTGTAAGTTCGGTTGAATGTTGAGCGTCCGAGTGCACGGTCGACTGAACCCTTGTTCATGATGACAGCGTCTTGCATGTTGTAGCCGTGAAGCGACATGATAGCGACAATGAAGTTCTGTCCACCTGGACGGTCGTCAAAGTGCGTCGATTCCATTGCTGCGGTTCGTGTGATCGAGCGTTGCGTGTAATGGAGGATGTGAGCACGGGTATCGGGTCGCATTCTGTAGTTCGAACTTGGTAGACCAAGAGATTGCTTGACCATTGCTGTTCCGCCGGTAACACGAGGGGTAGAGTTGTGTTCAGGGTACGGAATCAATGAAGCACAAACACCCAAAACGAGTTGTGGGTCGATTTCACAGTGTGTGTATTCTTCATCGTAAAGCAACGGAAGGGAAATGTCTGCGGATTCCCAAGCACCGTTTGGCATTCGAACCTTGGCGACGAGCTTTGCTTCGGTTGCACCAGGTTCACCGAGGTTGACCCATTCGACGTTCTCGTTGGTCAATGGACGACCAGCGAAAGGACCGGATGGAACTGTTTCGGGTAGAACGAACGGACGTGCTGCAATGAGAAGGTCTTCTTCTTCTTCTGCATCGACCCATTCAACGACACCGTCATTGACGAGGTCTCTGAAGGTCATTTCCGAATCACGGAGTGCTTGGAGGTGTTCTCCAGTCAAACGAGGAGCACCATCGTAAAGGATGACCAAAGGTCGTAGAATACGCCCCTTGTCAGTGTTGATGAAGATATCCTTGTTCTCCTTGTCGTGACGAATGGAAACTTCAGCAGGAATCGTTCCACGTCGGCGAGCCGACTTGAAGTGACGAACCAAGTTCTTACCGTTCTTGTGAATACCGTAGATGTCACCGTTCACGTGAATTCGGTCACCGGAGCTCCAGTCTTCGAGTTCGCTGTTGACATCGAGTTCGTCAAGTTGTTCGCGAACTTCGACTTCACTGATGTGTTCAGAGATGTCAATCATCTGAGCAGCATTCTTGACCAGACCACAGTTCTGTCCTTCAGGTGTTTCGTTCGGGCACAAACGTCCCCATTGAGTTGGGTGCAGGTCACGAGCCTCGAAGTGAGGTTGGCTGCGGACAAGAGGAGAGGTGACACGGCGCATGTGCGACAACGAAGCGAGGTAGGTCGTTCGGTCGAGCAATTGACTGACACCAGATCGTCCACCGACCCAGTTTCCAGTTGCGAGAGCGTGCATAATCTTGGAGGTCAAGACATCCGGGCGCAAGCAGGAAGTGATTTTCAGCTCTCGCTTACGGTTGTGGTGGCGCTCGAGTTGGTACTTGAGGTCACGAGCAAGTTGACCGCTCGATACACGGAACAAGTCTTCAATCAAGTCACCCGCAAGTCGGACACGCTTGTTTGCGTAGTGGTCCTTGTCGTTTGGTTCACGGTTGGTAAGGGCCATTTCGAGAACTTGTCGGACGATACGTCCAAGGAAAATAGCCTTCTTCTTACGGTCTCCAGGTTGGTCGCCCAAGTGGGGTAGAAGTTCACGGTCAAGCAATTGGTTCACTCGCTGCTCGCGGTATTCCTTTTGTTGACCTGCAGCGAATTTCTTCTGCAACCATTCGTGAGCTTCATCACGAGATTGTACAGCATACTCTTCATTGTCGTTGACTTCGTTGAGGTTAGCAACGATGTACTTGAATGTCTCAGTAGGACCTGCAACGGTCTGGAACACTTCTTGGTCGTTCTCGATTCCGAGTGCACGCATGAGGAGAACCACAGGAATTGCGGTTGTTCCAGCGGTACTGATTTTGACCATGAGCATACCGTCTCGGCGCTTTTCAACGTTGAGTGGTTTGCGCATACCGTCTTTCTGTGAGAAAATCTTAGCGACTTCAGTTCGCTTTGCGTATCGCTTGTTGATTTCAACTGTAACACGGTTTGGAGCAAGATCTTCCATCGAGATGAGGACACGTTCTGTTCCGTTGATGATGAAGTAGCCTCCGGGGTCGAGAGGGTCTTCGCCACGCTTGCGGAGCAAATCGTCCCAAAGTGCGGAGTCTTCGGTCGAAGTAGTAGGGTAGAGTTGGCGTTCTCCAGCAATGTGCTTAGCGTGAAGGTTGCAGCGGGACGAGCGAACCATGATTGGCATGCTTCCGACTTGAACTCCAGCCTCGACTGGTGAAGGTACACCGTTACGAGAAATCTGGAAGTCAATGGTGACTGGAGACATGTAGGTGAGCTTTCGCAGACGGCACTCCATAGGAGTGGATGGGTGTTCAGCACCGTTTGCCTCACGAATGGTTGGTTCACCGAGTTTGATGTTCTTCAAACGGATGGTGATGTCGTGGTCGACGACGTCAAGTTTGATGTAACCGCCGAGGTCATCGTTGATTTCTTCGTCAGTTCCGACGCGAATGTTTCGGATGATTTTTTCCATGCGGGAGATTGAATTGTCGCCAGACGGGATACAATCGTCGTATGAAGCGAGTTGGTGGTTGACGAGGCTACGTTCTTTGAAAAATGATTGAATAATTTCTTGCATAATTTACACCTCCCCTCAGTTACCCTCTACAATTAGTCGGTAGGCAACTGTTCTACCCGCAGATGGGGACTTGCGGATAACTTTCAGTACGCGGTCGGCGATCCAACCTGCAGCGAGTGGCTTGTGGTCTGGGTCAGCAGCAAGACGAGCGTTGTCTTGTGCTTCAGCAGTTTCCTTGATGACTTGAACGACTGGGTCCGTAATGAGGATTTTCGGAAGCCATTCCTTGGCAAGACGTGGCTCGCCAGTTTCGTCATCGGTTTGAACCATTTCCCAAGGAGCGAGTTCTTCGCTCTCGATGGTAAATTGCTCTTCGACGGAGATGTTTGCACCGCCGACCAGTTCTTGGTGAGGTACAAGGTCGTGGTTGAGTGCGTTGAAACGCATGGTGATTTCAGGTCGGTCGAAATCATCGATGGCTTTTGCACGGATGGTGATTTTCTTGCTCTTCGACTTCGAGCGTCGACGAGAGCCTTGTTCTGCGATAACAGACATGGTGCTGATGAATTGTTCAGAGTCTTTGGAAACACCGAGCGTGGATGCGACTTCATCAGAGGACATTGCCTTGATATCGGTCATGTTCCGATCAGTTGCAAGTTTGTGTGCGTATTCTTCGGAGACTCCAAGCTCCATGAGTCGCTTCTTTGTTGCGCTTTTTACTACCATCCTCATACCCCGCTCATGCCCAACTATTCGAACCTGTAAACCCAGTCAGGCGGGCCTGACGGGGTTCGAACCCGCGACCATCGGATTAAAAGTCCGACGCTCTACCTGACTGAGCTACAGGCCCAAAATAGCAACTTGGGCTTTTTGCCCGACTTACCAACTGTTCTTATAGGTTACGCAAGTGTTGTTTCGTCCCAAGTCACCCCAATGAAGAGCCAATGCTTACTCCTGCGAATGCTTGAAAATAAGGATTACTGGCTGTGTGGCCCGATTCAATGCCCTCGGATAGGGCTAAATGCTACCCGATGGTGGATGAAATCGAGGCAAATGGGAAGCGAGAAAATCTTCGGCCCAAAGGATGCCGAGCAGGAAATAGAACGGTTTGAAAGAACTGCGAAGTATGTTGTTTGGAAAACTCCTCAAGCCCGTGAATTAGAACTTCTCATCCCTCCCACCGTATACCCTCCGCGAGAGGACACAGACCTCATGGCACAAACCATTGCGAAGTTGCCGAATTCAGGTGGCAAGCGTTTGTTGGAAATTGGATGCGGCTCGGGCGCTGTTTCAATTTTCGCCGCACAACTCGGTTTTGTTGTCACTGCGTGTGACATCAACCCCTTTGCCGTGGCTGCAACAAGAAACGCTGCGGCAACAAACGGCGTTGAAATCGAAGCACATGAAGGTGGCCCGGGCCCGAATACCGATGGCTCAGTGGAACAATGGGCAGGCCGAGAACCGTTTGACGTCATCGTGTGGAATCTCCCCTACCTTGCCCACGAAGAAGACTCTCCATTGTTGGGGCCACTGGAAGAAGCGGCACTCCTTGACACCGACCACAAAGGCCTGATTGCGCGCCTCATGGGGCATTTGAAATCAAACACGCTCCTCAAGCAAGACGGTATGATATTCCTACTGGTTTCTCAAAACGAGAAAGGTAGCAAGGCTCGAACTGTATGTTTGGCGAATGGGTTCGCCGTTCGCACCGTCGCATCAAACATCTTTGAAGACGGAGAGCGGTTGGAAGTGCTCGGCGTTTGGAAGCCATATGTGGCTGCAGAGTCGATCTATGTCGAAAGTATAGAATCCACCAACACTGAATTACTCAAGTCGACCAGCGGGATTGGGACAATGCTCCAGGCGGGCCGACAGACTTCAGGGCATGGAAGAAGAGGACGCCCCTGGAGTCACGAGGAACAGGCTTTCGCCGCATCATGGGTCATCGATGAAATACGAGGCGTTTCCAATCCGAACCAATTGCAATTGAGGGCAGGATTAGCTCTGCACGAGGCGATTTTGGCGATGAATATTCCGCCCAAATTCGTCGCACTCAAATGGCCCAACGATGTGCTGTTGCGCATCGGAGATCAAACTCGCAAAGTGGGGGGAATTCTTGTCGAAAGCAGCAGCCGAGGTAAACAAACGCGAATAGTCCTCGGAATTGGATGCAACATATCAAGTTCCAACCCGCACAAGGAGGGATTTTCACTCGCCGCACTGGATGAATTGTCGGAGCAAGCATCAACGGAAAAATTCACACCCGTCATCAATGCTGCTGTAGCATCATGGTTCGAAGAAAAGAAAGGAATCACCCCTGTAAAAAACGGTGCGGTGAACGCTCAGTTTGAAGCGACATTCTCCGGGAGCATACCGCTTCTTGGAGTACCAATCTATAGAAATATGCAGATGGCTTTTGAAGCACTCAAACCGGACGGTAATATCGTACTTGTTGACGAAAAAAAGCGTACGTACCCCATCGATGACGGCGAAGACATCCAATGGACAAAGTGTTCACGGAATTAGTTTCCATCTTCGAGGACTGCATCTACGGATTCGCCCATCTTCTCATCCTTTCTCTTGTACAATCCAAAGACAAGACAAAGGGCGCCGAGAGGATAGATGATGAAATCAACAAGAAGTTGGCGGTCAACATCAACAAAGACTTCTCCTTCTCCTTTGGTAAACTCCACTGTGTAAGAGTAATATCCGCCTTCCTTAGCCTTAAATGCGTCAGAAGCAGATTCACCCGGGGCAAGAACCATCGATTCAGAGTACACTGTTTCGTCGCCTTCAGACATAATTTCGATAACAACAGTCGACTCGTTGACGGCATCAACTGTAAACTCCAATGTGTCACCTTTCATCAATGACGCACCGCTGGTGAACGGTTCGGTATCTGAAGAAAGAGGTTCAGCAGAAGCAAGACCATGGATAAACAACCCACCAACGAGGAAGGTAACGCCGAGAAGGATGAACAAATCACTCA
>JAQXFL010000186.1 GCA_029250345.1 Candidatus Poseidoniaceae archaeon | reverse complement strand
TCTCTTGGACCATCAGTCCTGCTCTACCAAGCGGACTTGCGTTTGACACCTCGACCGGTACCATCAGCGGAACAGCAACAGAATTGCTCGCCCGAAGCATGTTCGTCATTAACGGAACGAACACTGGCGGAACTGCAACAGTGTACGTCAACATCACGGTTATCGATGTTGTTCCAAACGTTGCTTACACACCAGACGATTTGAGCATGACGAACGACACGGTAAGCAGCGACCTACCACTTGCACCGACATTGACCGGCGCAGGTGAGGTTGTCTCTTGGACCATCAGCCCAGCATTGCCAAATGGACTTGTGTTTGACACCTCAACTGGTGTTCTTAGCGGAACTGCTGTCGAATTACTGACTCGCACGATGTTTACCATCAACGCAACGAACAGCGGTGGAACTGCAACAACATATGTGAACATCACAGTTGTTGATTCAATCCCAACCGTGACCTACCTACCTGACGACTTGAGCATGACCAACGACACAGCAAGCGTAGATCTACCTCTTGCACCGACATTGACCGGTGCAGGTGAAATTATCTCCTGGACCATCAGTCCAGCGCTACCAAATGGCCTTACGTTTGATACCTCAACTGGTGTTCTTAGCGGAACACCAATCGAATTATTCAATCGCACCATGTTCACTGTAAATGCAACGAACACCGGTGGAACCGCTACTGCATACATCAACATCACCGTGCTTGACAGCGTTCCAATCGTAGAGTATGTTCCAAGTGATGTCGAATTGCTCAGTAATTCCAGTGTTGTCGATATGGTTCCTCTTTCTACGGGTGGAGCTGTTCTGCAATGGTCGATTACACCTGAACTTTCGGCGGGCCTTTCGTTTGACCCTTCAACCGGTCGTATCAGCGGTGTGCCTGTTGAAATTACCAGCCAAACGCTCTACACAATCACTGCATCCAATGACGATGGAAGTATGATGGTATACGTGAACATCACCGTTGAAGACACAGTTTACGATACATCTGCTGGCCCTATCTACATGCTGGATAATTTGACCATCAACGCTCTCGCTCCTATTTCAACCATCAATGGTTCTCAGTTTGAGATTCATCCTGAACTACCACAAGGATTGATGTTCGGTGAGTCAAATGGAACGATATACGGTACTCCTACAGAAGTCATTGGTCTTACGAACTTCACAATCTACTCGAACTCGAGCCTGTTCAACGACAGTTTCATTGTGCAACTTCAAGTTCTCGCAGACACCGATGGCGATTCCATGCCAGACCAATTGCCTGAGAACTACAACGCTACAGGCGGCCTGGTCGAAGACTTGGACGATGACGGCGATGGATTCACCGATGCCGATGAAGGAGATTGTCTTTCAGACTCGCTCGACTCGAATTCCGTACCACTTGACCTCGATGGGGACAGTGTATGCGACGCTCTCGACGACGATATCGACGGCGATGGCTTGCTCAACAGCGTTGAAGACAACACTGGCAATTACACATCGGTCAACAGTACAGGAACAGACCCATTGAATGCAGATACTGACGGTGATGGAATCTGTGACGGACCAACAGCCATCAATGGAACTTGCACCATGGGCCCAGATGCATTCCCGAACGACAAATCCGCATCCATCGACACCGACGGTGATGGAATGCCAGACGAATTAAACGGCACTTCGACCAGTACCCCGCCTCTTGTTGAGGATACTGACGACGATGGCGATTCCGTACTCGATGTTGACGACGCTTTCCCACTTGATGCATCAGAATCTGTCGACACAGATGGTGATGGAACTGGAGACAACGAAGACACCGACGATGACGGCGATTCCGTACTCGATGTTGCCGATGCTTTCCCACTTGATTCAAACGAAACGATTGATACTGATGGAGACGGAACCGGAGACAACGAAGACACCGACGATGACGATGACGGATGGTCTGATGTCAATGAAAGTGCTTGCGGTACTGACGCTCTGAGTAATGCCAGCACACCTGCAGACACCGATTCTGACCTCATTTGTGATTCATTGGATGAACTGTTGGACCTACCGTTTAACCTCACTTATCCGTCAAACAACTTGACGCTAATAATTGGTGAGGAGATGACTCCGCTGCTTCCAAACATCACCGGTGCTGGTGAAGTTGCGACTTGGGAAATCGAAGGTGAACTACCTGATGGCTTGGTCTTCGGATGGAGTCCTGCTCGTGATGCACAACTCGACGGAAGCATCCGTGGAACGCCTACCGTGGAATTGGACTTGACGACGTACACCATTTGGGGTAACAACTCAGGATACAGTCAATCATACATGGTCACTCTTGGAGTGGAGAAACCTGAACTGACACCAGACTCGGACAATGATAGTAACGATTCAGACTCGAATTCGATGTACGTTCTCTGTTGCCTACCGCTTCTCCTGTTGCTCCTCCTGGTCTTCCTCCTTCGCCGAAGGAAGCCAGTCCTACTCGACGCAGAGCCAGAACACACAACTTCCAAGCCGAAGTGCAAGAGTGGTTCAGGTACTCGAGAAGATCCATTCGTGGTTACGCCACTGGCCAATGTCACATCTGGGTCTCTTGTCTTCAGCAAGGAAGCATTCACGACCAAGGAAGTGGAACCTTCTGGTGCATACGACGCTCGAGATGAGTACAACTCCGATAACGAAGGTCGATTCAAGGTTGTCAACCACCATATCGATGCTGATGAACTGGAGGATGACGATGTTGCTCTCGCACGTCAACTCATTTCCGATGAAGACGGTGTACTCAAGTATCAACTGGCCTTTGATGACCGTGACGTTCCTTCCGATGCTTCGGAATCTTACGAAACACTGTTCAAGGTAGGAAATGGCTCTGTTTACTTCAAGTGGGCTGTTGACATAGCAAGCGATAAGAAATCCAAGAACAAGTCGAAAAAGAAGGCTAAGGTTGCTGCCAAGGCCGATGAAGAATCACTGAACAAGGCTCAAATTATTGCTGATGCAACCGGTCGTACAGTTGAGTCCATTGTTGAGGACTTAGAAGATGACGGTATAGTGAATCTATCAAATGAATCCAATGAACAAGCCAAAGCGGATGCAAAGGCTGCCAAGGAAGCCAAGGCAAAGGCGGAAGCCGATGCCAAGGACGCAAAGGATGCCAAGGCACAGGCTGAAGCAGATGCAAAGGCTGCCAAGGAAGTCAAGGCAAAAGCGGAAGCGGACGCAAAGGCTGCCAAGGATGCAGAAGCTAAGGCAAAGGCCGAAGCGGACGCTAAGGCTGCAAAGAATGCGAAGGCTGAGGCGGAAGCTGATGCCAAGGCCGCCAAGGAAGCCAAGGAAAAGGCTGAAGCAGATGCCAAGGCAGCTAAGGAAATCCAAGCCCAAGCAGAAGCCGATACCAAGGCCGCAAATGAAGCCAAAGCCAAGGCAGAAGCAGAAGCAAAGGCTGCCAAGCAAGCCAAAGCCAAGGCTGAAGCAGAGGCAAAGGCCGCAGCCGAGGCTGCTAAGAAGCAAGCAGCGAAGAAACCTGCAACTCAGGACGTCAAGAAGCAAGAGGAATTGGAGCGAGTCAAATCTCGTGCAGATACCATTGACTTCAAGACTTTAGGAAAAGCAACAACCTCGACTTTGAAGACTGAAGTTCAGAAAGGTGCAACGACTTTGCAAGTATCTGATGCCTCCGAATTCGAAGATGCAGGTTCAGCTGCCATCATCGACGAAAGTGGAAGTTCAGTCATCTCATGGACTGGCAAGGACGGCAATGCTCTTACCGGTGTGAAAGGCGTAACTCGCGTCTTTGGTACGGCGACCGTAGTTATGGTCAAAGACGATCTCCAAGTCATCAAGGGAATCGGGCCGTTTATCGAAGAGAAGTTGAACGCTCTTGGCATCACCACCTACCGTCAAATCGCTAACATGGATGCGAAACTTGAGACGCAAGTGAACGAAGCCATCGAGTTCTTCCCAGGCCGTGTAAAGCGTGACCAGTGGGCAAATCAAGCCAAGATTTTGCTCGGTGAAGATGTCAAAATTGATGAAAAGGCTCTTCAACAAGCGGAAGACCTTGAACGAATTTCGAAGAAAGCGGAATCAATTGACTTCGCAACGCTTGGTGTAGCTACTTTGGATGAAAAAGACGATCTTCAAACCATCAAGGGAATCGGTCCGTTTATCGAAGAGAAGTTGAATGCGCTTGGTATCTACACCTTTGAACAAGTCGGAAACATGACTCCAGACATTGAAACTCAGGTCAACAAGGCTATCGAGTTCTTCCCTGGGCGTGTCAAGCGAGACGAATGGGCGAAGCAGGCTCGTGAATTGCACAGCAATAAAAAGTGATTTTCTCATTTCTGATTATCATTTGGTGCGTTTTTGAGTCAACTGAGCATCGACTCTAGAGAAACTCTTGAACCCTAAGGGATAGAAAACCAGTTCTCAAAAGCCGTGGGTTTTTCAGTGCTCGCAACGAGATAGCCTTAGAAAGGTTCTATTCTATCCGACCTTTACCTCTTCCATGGGCGTCCTGTTAAACGAAAGTTCAGGGGGCATTTGGAGAAGTCGTATTGTTGGTATTCCCCAAGGAATTTGGATTGAATTTTATTTCAAACGGAAGTGAGAATATGGGTGGATTAAAACCAAGCGGTGACATGAGGTATTTTCAGATTCGAATTCAGCATGAGCAAGCCATGCATTTACCAGGGAATATTCTTACAAAGTTCTTCAGTAAAGTGGAAATGGTTACTGGAACTGGAGTTGTGGACTCCATCCCAACAGGTATTCTCAGGGTAGAACACGATGGCGTCGACATTATGGAAATCAAAGACCAGATTAAGGGGAGTTTAATCATCGATAAAATTCTCCAAGAAGGTGGCGATTATGCATACTTGAAAGCGAAAACACCTGGACCGATTCAACTCATCATTGGAGCTGAAGATGAAGCATGGATCATGCCACCATCGTATCTCTCCAGAGAAAATGGTTTCTTCATGACAATACACGGCACGCCGCAAGGACTGAAAAGAATCAAGGACAAATTGGAAGCATTGATTCCTGAAAAGATGGATATGCGAATTTCAAAGCTGATTGTCGGCGATTGGATGTCTGCTCCTAAACTGCCAAATAAGCGTCATTTGGCGATTAAAACTGCAGTTGAGATGGGATATTACAGCGCTCCTCGAAGATGCAATCAAAGTGATATTGCCGAGGTTTTGGGCGTTAAACAAGGAACCGTTGCAGAACATTTACAATTCGCTGAAAGCGTTATTATCAATTCTTGGTCTGAACAAACGTCCCGTTCATAGACCTCTGATTGAGATGATCGTTGCCAATATGAAAAGTAAAATTCCTAACACAGTAAATGCCTTTTTGAGAAACTTCGGCTCGTCCGTTTTCGATTTTATCTTTTCACCAAGATTCGACCAAACCAACATGGCGAGAATCCCGCCGCTTGTGGTGATGCTGGTGATTGTCAAAACTCCAATGACACCCCCTCCAAAATCATCCAAGAATTTCGTCATTAACATGAAGACCATGGCCCATTCTTTGCCATTTACATATTGCATTAAGACGCCGGTTTTGAATCCTAATTTAGGGACCACTTCCGGAAAGTTTTGTATTTTTTCAGATTGTCCAAGGTATAAAATGCCGAAGGCGATTAAAAACATGAATAATGAACCAATGATGTCCATTACTGTACGGACTGTTCCGTCTTCGTCAAAAGAATCAACTGCCATACCGCAGATGAAATGTATGGAAATGAAGCCCAAAGCCATTCCAGCAATCAGCGGTAAATTACTTTTTTTTCCGTGCACAACTGCATGAACTGTACAGGTGATGTTGTTCGGCCCGGGTGTGATTAACCCGGCAAGAAGTAATGCCAGTAAGTACGCTAAGGAATCCCATGGCATGCACGCTGACTTGAAGTCCGAGGTATAGTTATTCTGTATCGTTCGCAAATTGAATGCTTATTTACCCATACATATTTTTTCTTGAGAGGGCTTCCTGACATCGTAGAACTGGCTCGTTTTGATAGGGTTTGAACAACCATCGGTGCGAAATTATAGGGTCAACTATGATAGTCAGTTCGTCGTTAGAGCGCACATGATTGTTGGTAGCTCTGTGCTTTCAGACAGTAGAATTGGACTCAAATCCATGAAATCAATCCTTCTTGCCGTGTTAATGGTCTCCATGTCCCTTTCTGTGGGCCTCGTGGAACTGAACAAAGCCCCTTGGCTTGTTGAAGACGGTGAAAGCGAACTTGGAGATTTAAACAATCCCATGCACACAACCGCACCTTCGATTTCCTATTCCTCAAGCACGCTTGCTCTTTCCAACAACACCGCTATGAC